>CACYQE010000097.1 GCA_902776515.1 uncultured Pseudomonadota bacterium | reverse complement strand
TATATATATACATACGGGAGAAAAAAAATAAAAAAAAGCATGGAGCAGAAAAAGAAAAAATTTTTTATATATATAAATACAAACCATACGACATTTCCGACATTTCCGCCATTTTAGTATATTTTTTAACCAATTTTTCCCACCATTTACCCAAAAATTTTTAAAAAGCTGTGAGTGCGATACTTTCAGAAAACCCAAAAGCGATTAAAACCACCCCCACCCTGGAACCGTGACGAACATAACATAAAATTTATGTTAGTTATACAAGTAACATAAAATTTATGTTACTATATCAGTAACACAAATTTTATGTTACTAAGGACATGGAAATATGAGCAACCAACCAACAGCAACCACACCCAAGAAACCAAAATATCTTGTTGTCGAAGATCGTGGATATTTTGGAAAAGTTATCAGATTTAGAATACAGAGCAAGTATGTAGTAATTGCTATCATCAGACAAAAGCCAAGTACAGCCAGGACAAGAGCCACAGATTTGGAGCGTTATCAATCGGAGTATGAGAACAGCAACGGCGGTGCATACGCTCAATTATGCCAAGCCCTGGAAGATATAAAAACACCATATTCACTTGAAATCCAAAAGCCATACAAAGAACTGATTGATAAAAATTTAATCAATGACCAAAAGCAAGATATTGCAAACTATCTGCAATATCTTGTTACGGAAACAAACCTGGAACACCATCATCAATCATAAATAACATAAATTCAGTGTTATTTATCATAAATTACAGTAACACAAAAAATGTGTTACTGTTTTTTTTGTTCCAAAAATCATATAGTCGTAATTTTCGATTTTTTGCGGTTTTTTCGCATTAGATTGAAAAGCAATAGGGTTGCATAGGTTTTTAAAAGAACACCCCTTAAAATCAATTCTGCATATACTACAAGCGATTTTAATTTTGATACCGTTCCAATGTGAAGTTATGGCAATACATCATCATTCAGATTTACTATAACACAAAAAATATGTTATTTACTTGCTATCATGGACTTTAAAATTGCATGATTTTCTTTATCCGCTTTGATGAAATCCGACAAATTACCTTTAGCTAAATACCTCCAATTCATGTACAGTGAGCGTTTTTCCTTGTAAAACACACCATGCTCGACCAATTTTTTAACACTTTTAGAAACGTTTGATTTATCCATCCCAAGTTCATCGGCAATATCTTGTTGTGAGATACTGATTTGATTTCCATACTGCATTTTTGCTGCATACTGAATTAAAACTGCAATATCTTGCTTTGATATGGCTTTGTCTTTTGTCAGTTCGACCATTTTCATGATGAACATAAAACAAAATTCATCAGTCGGCTTTGCTCTTTGTCGAGCAACATTCACTGAAATGTTTGGAGTACCAACAGTATTTACTGCCTGTAGTACATCAGCAATCGTTGACGGTGGAAGTTCTTTAAGTGTCAATTTTGGTTGATTATTTTTCATACAAAAAAAGCCCTCACATATAGAGTTATATAATAGAATTAGAAGAGAATCCGAAAAAGTGACGTAAAATCAATAATTTACATCAAGAAAAGTTGACGTATACGTCAACCTCAGTTGACCAATACGTCAACCTCAGTTGACCAATACGTCAACCTCGGTTGACCAATACGTCAACCTCACTTTTTCGGTTTGAGATCCTAATATCTGCTGTTTCCAAAGTCAATTTTGTTGCTTTTTAAAGCAACAAAAATTGAACTTTGTCACAGCAGACGGGGGCGCAAGTCCCCCGAACCCCCTGGCGATGACGTTGCGCCGTGTCGTTTTTTTCTGCGAAAAAAACACACTCGGCTCACGTCTTAGATGTGGCAATTTCAGACAATGCCGGAAATCATCAGATAATTTCATTTGTTTTCAGATGTTTTCAGAAAATCATCAAAATATTTTCAGATAAATTCAGATAAATTCAGATATTTTCAGAATCCGCCGGAAATCATCGGATAATTTCAGATGTTTTCAGATAATTTCATTAAAAGGCGGGGCAAGATAGGATTTTGTGTGTCCACTAAATCTTGATGTATTCGCATTGTTATGCTCAATACCAGGGTTGTGGAGTTGTGGAGATGTGACAATCATCGAAACACGACATGGAAATTTCACAAAATCCCACCAACAGCACAACATTTGTTTTGTACAAAAAATATACCATTTAACAGAATGGTCATTATCGGAAGTATAGAGTGTTCAAAAAATATGCAGACTTTTCCCAAAAAAATTAGGTAATTTTTCCATGAAACACGACATGGCAAAGTAACACATTTTTTGTGTTACTTTAGAAACTGTATATTTTTTGTACTAAAATGGCGCAAATGGCGCAAATGGCGCATATATTATTGTATATGA
>CACYQE010000096.1 GCA_902776515.1 uncultured Pseudomonadota bacterium | reverse complement strand
AACAAAAATCGAATCGGTTGGACAAAAATTAAATCCGCTGTTGCATAACGCTATCCAGGTGGTTCCTGTTGCGGCCGATAATCCGGTTGAACCAAACACAGTTGTTGAAGAGTTACAGGCGGGTTATATGTTTGGGGATGCGGTGTTGCGGACAGCGATGGTCGTTGTTGCCAAATAATTTTATGGATGGTTTGCCAATTGACTTTTTTTGTGTTATAATGGTGAACGATTTGAAACTAATATAGTATATAAGGATGTGTTATGTCTTTGGTACCTGTTGTAATAGAAGAATCCCCACGTGGTGAACGTTCGTTTGATATTTATTCACGTTTGTTGCGTGATCGTATTATTATGATTAACGGTGAAATAGAAACGGCGATGGCGAACACTGTTGTTGCCCAGTTGTTGTTTTTGGAATCTGAAAATCCAAATGCTGATATTTCACTTTATATCAACAGCCCTGGCGGTGATATTTCTGCGGGTTGGGCTATTATGGATACGATGCAATATATAAAATCACCTGTGTCAACAATTGGTATGGGATTGGTTGCATCAATGGCATCTGTTTTGCTGGCGGCGGGTGAAAAAGGTAATGGAAATCACCATGCGTCAGATGCAGTTAGTAAAAGACAAATTAGTCAGTCAAATGGCTGGTTTCACCGGACGCAAGTACAAAGAAATCCATGATGCGATGGAACGTGATAATTGGATGACATCTGAACAAGCAAAAGATTTCGGTTTGATTGATGGTGTTATGGAAAAGAAGTAAATTTTTCAGCATAGGCGAAAGTTATGAGTGATAAAAAAGATACAACAGAACAAAAAAATTCTCAACAGTGTTGCAGTTTTTGCGGCAAGGCTGTTTACGAAGTAAAGAAATTAGTCAGTGGACGAAATGTCTGTATTTGTGATGAATGTATCGCACTTTGTAATGATATTATGGCAGACGATTTACGGACCGAGGTTACCCGTGATGCCGAAAAATTACCGACCCCGTCCCAGATTTATAATTTCTTGAACGAATATATAATCGGCCAGACCGAGGCAAAACGCACGTTGGCGGTTGCGGTTTATAATCATTACAAGCGTCATAATGTGACGTTAAATTCCAATGTTGAAATTCAAAAATCAAATGTTTTATTGATTGGACCCACCGGGACCGGTAAGACTTTGTTCGCACAAACACTTGCACGCATTTTGGATGTTCCGTTTGCTATTGCTGATGCGACAACTTTGACCGAGGCAGGATATGTTGGTGATGATGTTGAAAGTGTTTTAACCCAGTTATTGCATAACGCAAATTTTGATGTAGAGCAGGCACAACGTGGAATAGTTTATATTGATGAAATTGATAAAATTGCACGTAAATCTGAAAATCCATCGCTTACACGTGATGTTTCAGGGGAAGGCGTTCAACAGGCTTTGTTGAAATTGATAGAAGGAACCATTGCAAATGTTTCGGCCGGCGGGGCAGGGCGTAAACACCCGGGCGAAGCCACTGTTCGTTTGGATACCAGTAAGATTTTGTTTATCTGTGGTGGTGCATTTGATGGTTTAAACAAGGTTATCGCAAATCGCAAATGTGCACGTGCGGGAATTGGTTTCGGTGCGGACGTTGCATCAAAGAAAGACCGCGAATCAAAAAGTTATTTATCCGATGTTCAACCCGAAGATTTGGTAAAGTTCGGTATTATTCCTGAATTGATTGGTCGTTTGCCAATAGTTGCAACGTTACAAGATTTGGATGAAGATGCGTTGGTAAAGATTTTAACAGAACCCAAAAACGCGATTGTTCGCCAATATGTTGCTATGTTGGAAATGGACGGTGTAAAATTGACCGTGACCGAAGACGGATTGCGTGAAATTGCACGTATGGCTTTGGCACGTAAAACAGGTGCACGTGGTTTGCGTAGTATTTTGGAAAAGATTTTATTGGAACCAATGTTTAATGCACCAGATAAACCGGATTTAGCCGAGATAGTTATTGATAAAGATGTCGTTGCGGGTATAAAACCACCGGTTGAAATTTTATCTGAAACGAAAAAGACCGCAAAGGTTGCTTAAAAAAAATCCCCGTTTGTTTTGGGGATTTTTTATGGCTCTGATGTTTGTGTTGTGCTTGGTGATGATGGTGGTTTGCACAATCCCCAACGTAAATCTGCATTTGTGCTGTCATAGAATAATTTATGTTTGTTGGCTTCATCTTTTCCACTGTATATTGTTTCCCATTCACCGCCCAATCGTTCACATTCTGATTGCAAAACCGATGCCATATCACTGCGTATACTA
>CACYQE010000095.1 GCA_902776515.1 uncultured Pseudomonadota bacterium | reverse complement strand
AATATTACGGCAAGCCCCACGAACGACATTATAAACATCTGTTTGGTTAGCGGAAGACGACCAAGAATTAAGCTGAGTAATCTGCTGATTATAACAATCCGCCAAATCATTTAAACAATTCGATGCATAATCAGATACTATACGATATTGTCCCGCCTTGATATTAACCATCGCACGTTGAACAAAGTTTTGAACAATTTCGTTGTATGGTTTATAAACATCCTTGTCATCATAGGTATACATACGGCATTTATCCAACACCGGACGACACAGACCACCATCAGACAACTTTTGTCCCGTTCCAATCTTTTCCAGCAAGTATTTCACAATGCAACGACCATCATTGCCAGTTGAAGTACTGCACACAGTATCAGTAATTGATGTATTGGCCGCATTTGTAAAACTGATATTTGCATTATTATAATTACTCATAAACAACTGTATCTTATTGACATCTTGACCTAAAACAACATTACCATTTTCATCAACATATTTCTTGGTTGGGTCCAAACATTTCAAATAATTTTCACCGCATACCATTTCATCAGTCATACATGTTTCCAACGCACCAACACATTCACGTGCATCGTATGTATTCTGGTTTTGCAACACCGCCAAACGAGCCTTTTGCAACATTCTGTTTGCACTGCGAACGTTTGATATAAGTGTTTCATTCATTTTATTCAAACCGTTTTCATACGCCAAGCAATCTTTATCAATGGCTAAATCATAATTCCCTGTAATTTGGTCAGCCGTGGCACCCGCCGTTTTACACTGATTCAAAACGGAATCACAACGCTTTTTAGCCGCATTGTATAAATCACTGCCACGCAGGTTTGAAAAACTTTTCGCCGAACCACCATTCAAAAAGTCCAAATTGAACATATCCGAAACATCACTGGACGAAAAATCCAAATCTATATCCAACATACCATACGAGTCAGAATCATACGATGACGATGCGGATACGGTCGGATCCTTTATCATCTTTTCTATTTCGGTTAACATACTGCGACTTTCGGTTTTATCCGTTTTCTTGGACAAAGCCTCTTCAGCCTCGGTCGCGGATAAAATTGCCGAAATTTCATCAGCCGACAACCCAACATAACGAATGTTCTGTGCAACCTCGTTTAATTTTACGTTGGCCTCTTTTACAGCCTTTTCAACCTTGTTATACTTTGATAAATTTGCCGAACAAGAACAACGTTTTTGATTTGAATCTACAACCGCACAAAACTGATCCATACAATTGTTATACATTTCTTGGCAAGACATATTTAATTCGGCTTCTTTTTCCATTTGGTCCTTGGCCGCAGAAATCGCATCAGCATCCAATTTCTTTTCCGTTTTCTTTGATGTCAATGCACGTGTTTGAACATTACGGATTTCGGATGCCATATTCGACCCTGTTTGCACCCCGGTATCACCAATAGTCGCACGACCACCAACCTCGGCCGTGGATGGACGTAACGTCACCCCCATACGGCGAACAGCCGGATTGTTGTTTATGCTGGCCGCTTCGGTCCGTTGATTACGACCAACGTTACGTGCTGCAGCTTTGACCTCGCTGCGTGTATCGTTATCAGATTGCAAAGAACGCGTGACCGCCTTGGCACGATTTACAGAACGTGTAGCTGTTGAATTTTCAGATTTTTTTGTTGTTGTCCCACTGTTGCGAACCACGGCACGTGTTGAAACCGTCCGTTCAACGCTTTTTTCATTAACATCGCGTTCCGTTGTCATCCGCGAAGGAACTACCCTGGGTGTAGTGTTATCTTTGGTCTCAAAAGAAACAGTAGGGGTCTTTCTTTCGGTGATTTCCGTTGAGTTTTTTTGGCCGGATTCGGGCAACAAACGTGTAACACCACCAGCCGCCAACACGGGCGATGCCAACAACAGAGTTAAAAGACTAAACGTAACCCTTCTCATTTCCTTTGGGTTAATAAAAAGATAAAAAATAAAAAAAAATCAGGATCGCAACCCGCGACCCCGAATAATTATTTGGCTTCTGATTCAGGAATAACCGAAACAGTCTTTCTGTCACGGAAACCACGTTTAAATGTAACGATACCGGCAATCTTTGCAAACAAAGTATGATCTTTGCCCATGCCGACATTTTTACCCGGATGAACCGCTGTTCCACGTTGACGGATAATGATGTTTCCAGGAATAACCTTGGCCCCACCAGACTTTTTAATACCAAGTCTACGTCCCGCAGAATCGCGTCCGTTCGTAGTACTTCCACCACCTTTCTTATGTGCCATAATTCGACTCCTTTAATTTCTGATTTTTTCTGATTTTGATTGACCAGAAATTAACCTTTGATTTCTTTGATTTTTAACACAGTGATAAACTGACGATGACCACGTGTGCGACGATAGTTTTGACGGCGTTTTTTCTTGAACACCAAAACCTTGTCATTACGTTTTTGTTCCAAAACGGTTGCGACAACCTTGGCCCCACTGACAATTGGTGTGCCAACACGGTCACCAACCATCAAAACTTGGTCAAACGTAACATCGCCCGTTGCATCCAGTTTTTCAACCTTGATAATATCGCCGGTTTGAACACGATACTGTTTGCCACCGGTTTGAAAGATTGCAAAATCGCTCATATTACTGTCCCTATTTTTATTGTTTTTTGAACTTTTGTTGAAAAGTTTATGCAAATAATATGCTTTTTTTATCAAAAGTCAAGCATTTTGCATAAAAATTTATGCAGTTAGTGATTAGTGTATGTGGTTAGTGGGTTGTAAAACGTCATACCGGCGTATCGGGCCCCGCAAAAATTGAACCGTCACCCCGGCCCCCTTCTTCGTCATACCGGCGAAAGCCGGTATCTCTGCGTTACCGCCCGAGAATAATCCGCGACAGTGACCCGGCACCAAACTACCCCGGCGGGTGCTACCCGCCACCCCTTCTTTGGAAAAGAAGGGGATGGAACCGCGACAAAGGCTGACGAGATACCGGCCTACGCCGGTATGACGAAGAAGGGGGCCGGGGTGACGACTCACTAAACACTAACCACAAATCACAAAAAAACCGGGATAAACCCGGTTTTTTATTAGTTATTGTTTGTTTGACGACTGCGTTCCCATCCACGGATACACCCTTCGTTGGTATTATGTTCGCACCCCAGTGCATCTTGTAAACATTTTTCACGAATTTGATCGGATAAACAATCACGTGTTGAGGTTGGATCACACGTTTCACCATTCCCCGCCTTGGTCAATATTTCGTTCAACGTTACAATATTACGACAGGT
>CACYQE010000094.1 GCA_902776515.1 uncultured Pseudomonadota bacterium | reverse complement strand
TCATAATGCGAAAAACCATACAAGGATAAAATAAAAATTCCCCGCCAAACGGCGGGGAATTTTACGAATAAAATCAGTGCAAAAATTATTTGCCTGTTGCACGACGTTTAACCGCAACAGCCTTCTTTGCAGCCGCAGGTTTTGCGGACTTTGCAGTGGATTCTTTTGCTGTTGTTTTTGTCGCCTTGGCGGCTGCTGTTTTTGCAGCTTTCTTTGCCGCTTTTTCTTCGGTTGCAACAGGTTCAGATTTTGCGGCCGCAGCTTCAACCTTAACCGGCTTTTTAGCGTTTTCGTCACGATCAACAAATTCGATAATAGCCATAGGTGCAGCATCACCGTAACGGAAACCAGCTTTTAATACGCGTGTATAACCACCAGGACGTTTAGCATAACGTGGTCCCAAAACAGCAAACAATTTTTTAACTGCTTTGTCACTGCTGTTACCCAATTCAGACGCTGTCAAACGACGATTTGCAACAGTATCAACTTTTGCACGAGTAACCAATTTTTCTACGACACGGCGTAAATCTTTGGCCTTTGGCAAAGTTGTTTTAATCTGTTCTTTTTCAATCAAGTTTTTCGCCAAGCCAATAAACAAAGCTTTGCGTGCGTTGGTATCGCGATTAAATGTGCGACCTGCTTTTTGATGTCTCATCGGTTACTCCTTTATTTTGTTTCTGCCCTGCCCCACTGTGGGACGGGATTGTTACGAGACATCCACAACCAGACATTTGTCTGAATCGTGGATTTTATTTCCCTTATTTATAAGGGTCTTCATACTTTTTTGCCAATTCAGCAATGTTTTCTGGTGGCCAACCTGGAACTTCCATACCCAAGCCTAATCCCATTGCTTCCAATTGGATTTTGATTTCATTCAACGATTTGCGTCCAAAGTTCGGGGTCTTTAACATATCGGCCTCGGTCTTTTGAACCAATTCGCCCAACCAATTTATCTTGTCGTTCTTTAAACAGTTGTTTGCACGAACAGACAATTCCAATTCATCAACACGCTTTAACAATTTCGGATCAAATTGCAATGCATCCTTGGCCTTTTCTTCTTCGGTCGGTGCATTGATTTGTGCTGGATCTTCAAAATTAATAAACACATTCAATTGATCTGTCAAAATACGTGCAGCAAATGCGATAGCATCTTCGGGGCTGACCGCACCATTTGTTTTAACAGTCAATTCTAATTTATCAAAATCAGTTGATTGACCAACACGTGTTTCAGAAACAACGCTTGCAACATTCAAAATCGGTGAAAAGATTGAATCCACCGGAATCACACCCAACGGCAAACCTTCAGAATGAGCCGTTGCCGGAACATATCCACGGCCAGATGCCAATGTGATTTCCATATCTAATTCTGCACCTTTGTCCAATGTGCAAATTTCTGCATCTTTGTTCATAACTTCAACCGCTGCACTGGTTTCAATCATCCCAGCCTTGACAACAGCCGGACCTGAAACGTGCAAAGTTGCCTTGTGTTGACCTTCGGAATTTGCTTTGAAATAAACACCTTTTAAGTTCAACAAAATATCAGCAACATCTTCGTGAACACCCTGGATGCTTGAAAATTCGTGTTGCACACCATCAATTTTAACATAAATTGGTGCACATCCTTGTAAAGACGACAACAACACACGACGCAGTGCCGTTCCCAATGTCAAACCGAAACCTTTTTCCAATGGTTCCGCGACCAAGGTTGCCATATTAGGATTGTGTTCGTCAGTTACTATATTGAGTTTTTTTGGCTTTATTAAAGTCATCCAGTTTTTTTCAATCATTTAAATCTCCCATGGGCTTAGTTTATCATTTTCGCCAATCGGCACACATAAAATCCTTATGTGCCCGGGCATTTTATACCGCAAAGCCCCAAAAGTCAAATGTTATTTTGTGTTAGTGATTAGTGGTTTGTGGGTTGTGGTTAGTGGGTAGTAGGTAGTGAACCGTCATACCGGCGTATCGGGCCCCGCAAAAATTGAAACGTCACCCCGGCGTAGGCCGGGGTCTCGTCAGTTTTTTTCTCGTCATCCCGATGAAAATCGGGATCTCGGTCGGCTTTGTTGCGGTTCCATCCCCTTCTTTTCCAAAGAAGGGGTGGCGGGTAGCACCCGC
>CACYQE010000093.1 GCA_902776515.1 uncultured Pseudomonadota bacterium | reverse complement strand
AACTTGGACGGTTCTTCGTCCTTAACGTCCGCATTGAATAAAATTAAAACACCCAAAAGGGTGTTTAAATTTTATGGCGGAGCGTATAGGACTCGAACCTATGGACCGCTGTAACACGGTCACGGATTAGCAATCCGCTGCATTACCACTCTGCCAACGCTCCGTATGTGATGGGGTGATTATATCAGACAAAGTTTATAAAAATCAAGCCCAAAACCATAAAAATTGTTTTTACTGATATAAAAAGAATTCTGTTGGATTAACAGAGTATTTCAAAGATTTACCATTTAATCCATTCAGGTTAATAACTTTGCCGTTTGGGGCGGTTACGCTGCGTTGTGTGCCCGTATACCCAATTTGATAGTGCAGGTGGCTTATGTCCTTGCCCATGCCACGACATTCGGTTTTTAACGCCTTTGCACCACCCGTATATCCCATTGTCCCAATTGGACAGCCCGCATAAACGCGTTGACCGGGTTTAACACCTATGGAATTTAGATGCATATACATCGTGATAAAACCACTGTCGTGTTGAATTTTAATATAGTTTCCTGCGGAATCACATTTACGGGCCGGTTGCGTTTTTATCACCACACCATCAGCAGCAGCATATATTGGTGTGTCAAAATATATAGCCTTGCAGCCAATATCTATGCCGTAATGAGGATCGTTTACTGTCGTGCCATCCCCTTTCTGCATGGGACGCCATCCGTATTTTGAACATATTTTCGTAGGTGCCATGGTCGGATTACCAAAAGGAATTTTCTGACCAAATGGGATGTTCGGATTGCGATTTGCACAAAAACCGGGCGATGCGTTTACCACAGGGGCTTGGGTTTCACCGTCTGTTTTTTCATCTTCTTCGATTTCATCTTGCATATCTGCTTCGGTTTCAACCAAATTCAGATAATGATATGGTGATAAATCAGAATATGCCGCATAATCTTCGATTTTAAGAGCGGCTTTTTCAGAAAAACTTAAATCAGCAGCCGTTTCAGGAAATTTTTGTGGGACAAGAAAACTTTTGGCAGCCAATGCACTTACAGGCAATAAAAACAAAACGATAAAAGATACTTTGTTGATTTTCATGTTCATCCAGACTGCACATCGTTATAGCCAGTAAGTATTCCGATGTTCGGACGAATTATACCATTTTTTTAAACAGTTTGCAAATTGGCTTGGAACACAAAATACGGCAAAGATAATTTGCTGTCTGGATGTTTAATCAAATTCTGTTACTCGTTTTTGTTATCTTCATGATTGGGCATAAACTTAACAAATTCGGACATTGTTACACCAGTGGCATTTAATACCTTGGCAAGGCTGTATGTTGATGGCCACCTTGGTTGACCATATTTGCTAAAACGTTTGCTTTTGTTAAACGTTGTTGCATCCAATCCTGCAAAGCGTGCCAATCCAGAACAAGACATGTGTTTGGATTCTGCCAGGTTTACTATGCCTCTCCATAATTCGTCATGTGTCATAACTATTTCCCTCTTTGTTACTAGAATTATAAAACACAATCGTATTATAGTTGAATTTATACCTGTTATCACGCTGTTTGTTGTCCTAGGATGCTTGTCTTGGATAAAAAGGAAAAAATTAAACAATGATATTGGTTGCATAGAAACATACCAATAAAATCGTTTGGAAATATAAGTAAAACAAAATGAAACGCAAATTCGGGATTAACGCCAACGTTTATGCATCCACAGATATTCGTCAGGTTTATCCCTTATGATTTTGGCCATGGCATCGTTTACGATTTTCATACCATTAATTTCATCTGAATCAGTGGCACCAGTGTGTGGAATTTCGATAAATTCGTCAAACACGATTTCGTGGTGGGCACCATGGGTGCGTTCAACGTGGCCAATCAAAATAGGCAGGTTGAATTTTATGGCCAATTGTGCCAACCCCGTTGATGTGCGTGCAGGTACACCCATAAAATCGATATAAGGTGCACCACGAAAACGCTGGTCTGAATTGATGTTTAAAATTTCCCCGTTACGGATTGCACGCACCATCGGAATTGCGTTACCAACCGGCAAAAAATAGACTTCTTTTACAATCCCGTTTCCATAATTTGCAAGGACAATATCGTTAGTAAGCGGATTTCTGGCTTGCTTATATGTAACACCAACACGTAATCCACTGTTTAAAAAAGATGCGGACATCAGTCCCATATATCCCGTATATGTTGAAAATTTCAATCCTTCAACAAATGTCCGCCCCCAATTATTCCAAACACGGCGTGCAAATTGTTTGTTTGCACAGTCGGGCATAACCATTTGCAGGTTTTCAATCATCGTATTTTGGCGTTTTTTTATTAATGGTCCAATTGTTTGCAACACCGCACCCCCAAGCCAAGATAAAGCAGGCAAGGGCAGAAAATAAAATAACGCAGTCATAACACGAAAACCAAATAATTCACGTGGATGTTTCCACCAGCGATCAATACTTTTAATAGGTTTCAAACTTCCGTTTTGGGGCCAAGGCAAAAACAGCGTATAAATCGTGATGGCGGCGTAAATCGCAACAAACGGCAACAAATACAAAGAATCAATTTTAAATATGGCCGTCAGTATAACAAGTCCGAAAAACAAATACGTCATAGGTGCAGATATGCGTGAGCCTTTGGCGGTGCAAACCCACATACATACAAATAAAGACAGAGTTAACATGTGTATCCTTTTATCTACTTGAAAATCCTATAATACATGCCAAATAAAATCAAGTTTAATATTTGTATAGCAGGGTGTTTCCACACGAAAATCAATTGACAACGTTGTGTTTTTGTATTACAAATAGTGGGCTAAAGAGAGCAATGGTGGTTAGCATAAAAAAGTTAAATTTTTGCACTGTTTTTAAAAGTGGCACAGAAATGTGCGACCTGGTGATATCCAATCGTGCAAGATTGTCGCCATATTTTTGGTGGACCAATGAGAAACTGACACCGAACAAGGTGGCTCTTTTTATGTTTGTAATACTTTATTTGCTGGACACAAAACGCAAAAAAATTTTCCACAAACTAAATCCACAAAAGTTATATGACGAACAGTTTGTTATTTATAATGATGACGGTGGCGTTGCCGGTTTATGTGGGTTGGATAATATAGATACAGCAACACAGAAAAATGCGGAATTATGGGCATTGATTTTCCGTGGAAATCCTTTTGGAACTGTGGATTCTGCAATTCAATGGATTGAAAAATATAGTGCCAACATAAAGTTAGATTCATTATATGCACATGTCCAATTAAGCAACGATAAATCAAAAGAATGCTTAACAAGAAATAATTATACAGTGCAAGAGGAAACAAAAGACGTTATGGTATCAAAAATACCTTTCAAGATTGCACCGGTTCAAGTGTTTGGTTCACGAATGGAATCGTGGTTTAAAAAAGATCATGAAAGAACCGGAATTCAAAGAATATATGACAACAACATATCGTATCTTGTTGCGTTTGCCACCTGTTACATTATCAAAACTCATTGATAAATTGGCCGTTCCTTATCGCAGTTATTATTATGCAAAAAGATTTTTGGATGCCGCACACTTTGTGTATGAACGTGCAGAACAAAATGCCAATGTTGTAGATTTTGGTCGTGGTTTATCACCATGGGGCCACGTTGTGAAACAAAACCGTCCAGATATCCAAATGTTCACTTTTGACCGGAACGAAACAAATTCAGTATTCAGTGCGGTATCAAGCAAATTGAATTTATCAACACCGCATTTCAACCAAATGCCTGCGGAACCTAAATTTGACCGGGATGTTTTTGTATCTTTGGGGACATTTGTGTATTTGGATAATGCAGAACAAGCAGCAAAATTAAAAGAAACATCCACGCAGTTTAAAAACTTGTTTATTGAATTAGATAAACCAAACGCGGTTCAACAAGATAAAGAACTTGTGAATAATTTAGGTGCAGAGTATAATGCTGGATTTTCAAAACAAGAATTGACCAAATTGTTGGGAACCCAGATTCCTTTTGAATTAAAAGAAATCGGCGGACGTGTTAAAGATGCACGTGTGGCACAAGCATTAAAAGCCGCAACAGAACAATTTTTGGTAAGATAGTGATAT
>CACYQE010000092.1 GCA_902776515.1 uncultured Pseudomonadota bacterium | reverse complement strand
ATCCGTGGTGTTATCAAAGTCCGTAACCGGTAATGGTTCTTTGGTTGTTGCGGATGATGCATACGTTTCCGCAAATGCCACGTATCTTGGTAATGAAGTAACCAATGGTGGAACATTAACATTGACCGGTGGTAATTCGAACACTTCGCTGGCGTTATCCAAGAATGTAACCGGCAATGGTTTGTTGATTGTTAATGGATTCGTAAACAATAATGCAACTATTACGAATTCGATTCAAATCAACAGTGGTAAATCGTTAAGGACTGCGGCCAATACGATTGCAACTGGTTCAAATGCAACGATTGCTAATTCTGGGACGCTAACATTGACTGGCGATGCATTAAGTAAAAATGTATCAGGTAATGGAACGTTAATTGTTGATGGTGCTGTAACAAATACTGCAAATATTGGGAATACAGTAAAGATAAATCTGAACAAATCATTGCAGACCGCTGCTAATTTACTTGGTAAAAGTGTAACAAACAATGGAACATTAACATTAACCGGTGGCACATTAAGCAAAAACGTATCAGGTGATGGTTGGACGGTTGTTAATGGCAATGTTACAAACACTGGTAGTGTTGCAACCAGAGTAAGAATTAACAGTGTTGGTGCATTAACCACAAATGCAGACAATATATCAAATGCTATAACAAATAATGGTCAGTTAACATTGACTGGGGGTGCGTTGGCATACGACCTTGTCGGGACAGGAACATTAAATGTTTTGGCTGGCGATGAATTGTATGTCGGAACAAAATCTGTTACCCAAAATGCAATTAATTTGAATGGAACAATGGTTGCGGAACTGGATGATGTAAATGATGCACCACGGTTTACAGCCGGAACATTTAATGGATATGGCACATTGCAATTGGTTATGCGTGAAGCTGGTTCATACAGAGTTTTTGGTAACGCAGAATTTGATTCACGCCTTATCGAATTTTTGCCTGAAGGTATAACGGTTGACAGTCCTGTGTATAATTTGGTTTGGGCTGATGGTTCGGTCAGTGCCGTTCAAAAGACCGTTGAGGAACTTGCTGATAAAAACAACATCAGCGAAGGTGCCGCGTTAATGACGTTGAATTTGATGAATTCTTCATCAGAAAAACTGAATGATTTGGCTGTCCAAACCCAGACAAGGTTGGCGACACATGATACTGATGCGGTGGAACGTGCAAATCGTGCAATGCATCCAGAAACAGGTGCGGTTATTCAGTCCATAGGGGTGACCAACCAGAATATGATTTCTAATTTGGTTGCAGGTCGGACAACGGCACCAATTGCAAAGAACAATTATGGTGAACTTAGAAAAAACGCTATGTGGATTCAAGGGGTTTATAACAATTCCAAATATGATGGTGTTTTTGAAGGTGATACCAGAGGTATAGTCGCAGGTTTTGATGGAACCGTTGACAAGATATTGACGCTGGGGGCAGGGTATTCGTTCGCACATTCGGATATAGATGGAACAGAACGTGATACTGATGTTGATGCACTCACTGTATTCCTGTACGGGCAATATAAACCAAAGGCTTGGTATGTTGATGCGTTTGTGAATTATTCTATGTTTGATTACACAGAAAAAGGGGTGGTTTATGACACGAAGGTCGCATCAGATTATAACGCAAAATCTTTGGGCGGTCAGGTTGCATTAGGATATAATTTTACCGGTGGATTGACACCGGAAATGGGTGTTCGTTATATGCACTTGTCTGTTGATGATTACAGTAACAGTTTGGGTATCAAGGCCAAAATTGATGATACCAATTATTTAACCGCGATGTTGGGAACCAAGTATACGCATGACATTGAAATATCCAAAAAATTGTTGTTGCGTCCAGAATTGCGTTATGGTTTGAAATATGATATGTTATCTGACCGTCAGGTTGCGACAATTTCGTTGCCTGGGGTTGATACGTATGAAATCAAATCTGACAAATTATCACGCATTGGCAATGAATTAGGTTTTGATTTCGGGCTTATCTATCAAGGATTGGATGTTTCGGTTGGGTACGAGTTAGAAATTCGTCAAAACTTTACATCCCATACCGGTCGTGCAAGAATCAGATATGAATTTTAGTGTTACGATTTTAAAGGTCGCATAAGTTTGCGACCTTTTTATAGATTTTAAAATTTATATTCTGGTATTGATATTGGTTATATAGGGTTGTAAATTGAATGTTGTTCAAGCATATATTTATGCGTTAATTCAATCTGGGGTATATAAAAACTTTTTAATTGCAAAAGAAAAACAGGCGATATATAATGCCAAACACATTGGGGCATAGTTTAATGGTAGAACTCCGGACTCTGACTCCGTCAGTGTTGGTTCGAATCCAGCTGCCCCAACCAAAAATTCAACCGCCCAAAGTGGCGGTTTAATTTTTGATTTTCAGTAGATTTCACAAGCGTTAGCATAGTGAAATCGTTACGATTTGCCCCGCAGCCGGCATATAAAATATGCCGAGCGAGGGAATCTGCTGCCCCAACCATAGTTTCCAACCGTTCGTTTCAGAGCGGTTTTTTGTTTGTTTTCTAATATTTGCATCGAGTTCGAATGTTAAAAATAAAAAAGTGGTGAAAAATTGTCATTTTCGAACTTTTATGGTATAATATTCCCGTTAAGTAAGGTGAAAAATATATGGCTACAGACAATATAGTTCCAAAAAGTCAAAAAGATACTATTTTTTCTAAAATTAGAGAAACAAGGCTAGCTAAATTTCTTGAGGCGAAGCGCACTGTTAATAATTGGAATTATTTGTTTGAACGAAACCCAGAAATAGAAAAGGTCGGTTCAAGAAAAGAGTATATGGAATATGTGCGAAGTATATTTCCAGAAAGTTCTGTTAAAACCGTTTTTTTTCATGGTGGACCTGCAGGAATAGATAAATTTTTAACGCCAAAGGATAATGGTTATAAACTTGGTGCCGCCAGTGGTGTAAAAGATTATGGAATTTATTTTACCAAAGATAGGGGGCTAGCCAGAAATTATGCTAAAAATTATAAAAAGAAAGCTATTTATCCTGTGGTATTAAATATGAAAAGACCGTTGATTACAAATATTTGGTTTGCAGGGCATATTAGAAAATTGTTTAATAAAGATTTATTAATTCCGGAATCTATAACAAGTCATGATTATGAACGGTTATGTAAGGCAGGCTATGATTCTATAATATGGCAAGGAGAGAGTGGTGAGGTTATTGTTTTTGATCCAAAACAGATTCATATTTTGGGAACGCAAGATGATTTAGATAAATTTAGACAATGGAAAACAAATAAAACAATGACACAAGTTATCGCACAAAAGTTGGGACATGAACAGGGTTAGATAAGAATATCAATATAAATTTGACAAATCTATTTTTCTTTCGCTTCATCAATTTCTTGCCCGATTTGTATCAATTCGGTTCGCGAATTGCACAGATAGCACAACCAAAAATTCAACCGCCCAAAGTGGCGGTTTAATTTTTGATTTTTGTGGCGATGGTTGAATCATTTGCAACATGTGTTGCAAAAGGTTCGACAAGC
>CACYQE010000091.1 GCA_902776515.1 uncultured Pseudomonadota bacterium | reverse complement strand
GATGCTTTGGAAAAAAATTGCGGGCAAAGAAGCCATACGTCTTGGTAAAGACAACTGGTGGTCGGCCGGCGATACAGGACCCTGTGGCCCATGCAGTGAGATTTTCTATGATTTTGGTGAAGATGTTCCGGGTGGCTTGCCGGGAACGCCCGAAGAGGACGGCGGCAGATATGTTGAAATATGGAACGATGTATTTATGCAATACGACCGTGATGCAAACGGTAATTTAAGTCCGTTACCAAACAAAAATGTTGATACAGGTGCCGGATTAGAACGTTGGGCGGCAATGTTACAAGGCAAATTTGACAATTATGATACAGATTTGTTTGTAAACCTTAAACACGCAGTTAGTGATATTACCGGAGTAAAAGAAACGTCTGAAAATGTTACCAGTTTCAAAGTTATCACCGACCATTTACGTTCAGTTGGGTTTGCAATTGCCGATGGCGTGATACCTTCAAACAGTGACCGCGGTTATGTTATTCGCCGTATTTTACGCAGAGCCATGAGACACGGTCAGATTTTGGGTTACAACGGTGCATTATTATCTAAATTATATCCGGCACTTGTTCGGGAAATGGGTGATGCGTACCCAGAATTGGTCACAAATGAAAAACATGTAACAGAGATTATCACAAATGAAGAAAACGCTTTTGCTGATATGTTAAATAACGGTATGAAGTTATTAGAAAACGAAATTTCAAAAGTTCAAAACGGTATATTACCCGGCATCATAGCGTTCAAATTATTTGACACATACGGATTCCCGTTAGATTTAACTCAGATGATTTTACGTGATAAAAATATATCTGTGGATGTTGCGGGGTTTGAATCCGCGATGGCCGAACAGAAAGAACGCAGTCGTGCCAACACCAAGGGAACAAAGGTTTTTTGGGAATCCAGAACAGATTTACCCGCAACAGATGATGGTGCAAAATACACCCCGGTAAATATGGAATCAAAAGTTTTAGCAATTTTACGTGACGGTGAATTTGTTCCCACCGCTAATGCTGGTGATGTGGTTGAAGTTGCATTAGATAAAACAAACTTCTATGGCACCCAGGGTGGTCAAGTTGGTGATATGGGCGAATTAAAACAAGGAAACAAAACAGTTTTAACAATTACCGAAGCAGCACGTGCGAACAACATCGTTTTGCATCGCGGAACATTGGAATCAACATTGTCTGTTGGCGATACTGTTACACCCGTGGTTGACACAAACAACCGCACACAAACAACACGTGCACATACTGCCACACATTTGTTACAAGCGGCTTTACGACAAGTTTTAAATACAGATGTTGAACAACGTGGGTCCAAGGTCAGTCCGGATTCCGTTCGTTTTGACTTTTCGTTTGGTCGTGCCATGACCGATGATGAAAAAGCAGCTGTTGAAAAATTAGTTAACGATTGGATTGTGGCTGATATGCCTGTTTTGCACGAAGAAATGCCAATTGAAGAGGCAAAGAAGCGTGGTGCAATGGCACTGTTTGGAGAAAAATATGGTGATGTTGTTCGGGTAATCACAGCCGGCAATGTTTCATGCGAACTTTGTGGCGGAACCCACGTAAACCACACAGGCGAAATTATTCGTGCAAAAATAAACAAAGAAAAATCTATTAGCAGCGGCATAAGACGTATCACTATGTCTGTTGGTGCGTTGGCATAAAAACAGCTTTGAATGCAAACCAGGCAATAAATGTTTTTTATTTGTTGCCTGTTTGTTTTTATGGTGCTATATTTAACGTTGTGTAAAAAAAGAGGAAAAAATGTTACTAAAAGGTAAAAAAATTCTTATAACCGGTGTTGCAAACGATTGGTCTATGGCGTGGGCAATTGCCAAACGTGCACATGATGAAGGTGCTGAAATCGCAATGCCGTATGCTATGCCGGCATTGGAAAAACGTGTTCGCCCATTGGCCGAATCTATTGGTGCAAAATTCGTTCAAGAATGCAATGTTCAAAACGATGAACAATTGGACTCTCTTTTTTCAAATATTGAAAAAGAATGGGGACATTTGGACGGTATGTTGCATGCTATTGCGTTTTCTGACAAAAACGAATTGATGGGCCGCTATGCCGACACGACACGTGATAATTTCAAAAACACAATGGATATTTCTGTTTATTCTTTGATTGATTTAACACGCCGTGCATCCAAATTGATGACCGATGGTGGTTCTGTTGTTACCTTGACATATTTTGGTGGCGAAAAATCTGTTCCAAACTATAACGTTATGGGTGTTGCAAAATCAGCTCTGGATTCATCTGTTCGCTATTTGGCATCTGATTTAGGTCGCGATAAAATCCGCATCAACGCAATCAGTGCAGGACCGATTTTGACCTTGGCATCCAGTGGTGTTGGCGGAATTAAATCAATGTTACGTTTGAACGCTGGTCAAACACCGTTACGGCGTAATATGACACTGGACGATGTATCGGGTGCAGCATTATATCTGTTCAG
>CACYQE010000090.1 GCA_902776515.1 uncultured Pseudomonadota bacterium | reverse complement strand
TTTCCTTTTGGTTGATTATTTACAACAGAAGGTTAGCATTTGGTGTTGTGATTTTCAATAAGTTTTTGGTGTTTTCTGTTATAAAAAACGGGGGCAAACGCCCCCAATATAAATCGCCAAACCCTATGCGGCACGGTCCATATAGCCCAATGCCTCGGCCTGTTTGTTTTCACGACTGCCGAATTTAAAGCGATTCCACAAACCACGTGGTGAATAACGATTGCCAATCAGTTTGTTCCAATAATCCTTTAATTCTTCATATTTATCTACGTGGTTTTCATCCCATGTATCGACTTCTTCCTGGTACTTGGCTTCATTTTCCTGGGCAATTTTTATATCTGCTGCGGCACGTTCAAACGCATTCTTTTTATCACGAACACTTTTGTATCTTACAAGTTTTGTACGTATACCCTTCATCAAATTTTCAAAATGAGCGTTACTAGTAGAAGGAGTGTTTGGTATATCCTTGCTTTCCTCGTTAAGGAAACTCTCGACCTCTTCGACGAAATGAACCATCTGTTCTTTTTCTTCATCAGACACCACAACAAGAGGATTTTGTAAATCATTCACCAACTTCTCAACATCTTCCTTAATATGTTTTATACGTGTATCAAGTCCGCGTTGTTTGTTTTTAAGTGTCTTTTGCGGGTCATCAAAATCACCGTATCCTGCAAAGTCTGCATGATGTTGGGCTTCCAAGTCAGTTTTTTCTTGTCTCGCGGCATCCAATTTTCCTTGGGCATCAACTTTGCCTTGTTCCATTTGTGCCTTTTTGGTTGGATGAACCGCCGCCAATTGACCTTTTTCTTTCTTTATTTTTGTTCCGATTTTTCTAATTTCATTTATTGCAGCGGTCAAACTGTAACCAACGGCCAACGCACCGAAACGTATAAGTTTGTCGGTTGCTTTGGTAACAACGCCAATAACTTCTTTGCCGGGACCTTTGTTCCATGATAATTCTGGATTTGAAAACAGGGTGAACAATTCCTTGTCTTCCTTGATTGTATCCATAATTTTGCTGTTCGAATGGCCATATTGCATAACCGCCAACAATTCCAATGTCGTTTTGGCTTGTTCGACTTTTAATGGAACACCATCTTTGGTAACCTGTTGGGCAATAGCGTTCAATTGCCAACCGTTTTCTAGTGCGGTATCAAAAGCCTTTGGCATCATGGTTTTGATTTTTTTCATTTCATCTACAAACCAATCAAGGTGGTCATCGGCACTGATGGATTTGTGTTCCATCTTTTCCTTGATTGCATCAGCCTTGTCGATAATTGCCCCTAAACCTTCGGTTGGTTTTATTTTCAATTTATCCATCGCCTTGAAAATAGCCAGTGGTTCGGCCTTGTTAAACGTTGGGTCGCCACGCAGATGAACATATTTGCCAAAATAATCTTCAAATTTATTGCTAACTTTCTTTTGGATTTTTTGGATTACGGTTAATTCATCTTCGGTTTTGGCGTGGATAAAGTTTTTTGAATCTTCTTTATCGTAACTAACTTTGTCCTTGGCTTTATTTAACGCAGCAGAAACATTGCCGTTGTCGTGTGCCTCGTAAAATTCACGAAACTTTTTGTTATCGTGAATTTTTTTCAAAATGTCTGGTAAATCTCTCTTAAAACGTTCTTTATATTCATATTTTATTTGTGTTTCGGAATTGTTGAATGTTTCCTGAATGTTTTGAAATTCATTATAAGCAGCTTGTTTAACTGGATCATACGTATATTGATTAATCTGATAATATTCGAAAAACAGTTTTAATAAATTACGATATTCTGGATCTGTATCATATTTTCCCTCTTTAAGGTCAGATATAAATGTATCATAAGTAAACCCCTTGTCCTTAAATTCTGAATTTTGTTTAAGGAAATTGCTTATACTGCTTTGCAACCCAGCTTTTTCTATTACGTCTACCAAAGAGTCTTTGGCATCTTTGTTGCCCGAGCCAACTAATGCACGTTTCGCAGAGCCAGATAATTCAGGCATAAAAAACGTTTTGTCTTGGCCATAATATTCATCAAGAAAATCTGTAATGACAGTTCCATAATAATTATTGAATCTTTTCTTGTCATCAGCCATTTCGGCAACAATTGAATTCATTTCTGTATACAAGTCGGCAATTTGGTCATCGGTTAACTTTGACACTATATCGGGCAGGTCTTTGTTTTCACCGGTGACTTCGTCAATATGGTCGCGAACCCAATCGTGCATATCATCGGTCAAATCCTTTTTATTGCCACTGTTGCGATAATCATCAAAACGTGCACGCACATTCGGTGCCATTTTGTTAAAATGATACTGTTTAAAGAAATCAGTTAAAACAGACTTTATACTTGCCATGCACACCCCCTTTGGTTACCATCACTCACACAATATATTATAGGACAAAAAAGGGTGTTTTTCAAGTTGTGTCAATACATTTTTGACAAAAAAATAATAATTGGCTTTTTTGTGATTTTTTCTTGATTTATTGTTTTTTTTATGTAATAATTCA
>CACYQE010000089.1 GCA_902776515.1 uncultured Pseudomonadota bacterium | reverse complement strand
TAATGGGGTTCTTGAAAAAGAATCAAATGGCAAAGGGATAATTATTTTATTGTGTGTGGCCGCAGGAATTGCAGGGATGGTGCTTTTGTGGAAAGGTTTTGCAGACCGTGACGATGAAATTTCTGATTTAAAGAGCAGACTTGAACAATGTGAAAAAGATAAGAAAACGGCTGAGTCAGAAAGGGATGCTGCAAAAGCAGAGGCAACCAAAGCAGAGGAAAAAGCATCGAATTGCAACGGTGATCTTTCAGATTGCAATAGTAGAAATACGATTTTGTCGGATTCTATTGAAAACTTGAATAACAAAATCGACAGTTTGCAAAAAGGTTGGTACAAGTGTCGCGGTTTGGATGAAAACGGTAACCGTATTGTCAGACACAATCAACCAAACAACAAACCAAAAGAAGACGAAAAGTCACCTGTAAAAATGGAAATTATATACGGTAAATATGATTGCTTTAAGTATATGACCAGTGGGGATTACAGAGGTGCGTCAAAAAAATAAATTTGATTTGATGTGTTAGTGATGTGAAAAGGGGTTCAAAAGATTTGAATCCCTTTTAATTTTTTCTGGACAGCGAATCGTAACCTGTGCTAGGATTTCAATAAAGTAGGGAAAGAGAGATTGTATGAAATTTACAAATCTATCCGTTTTGTTGGGAATTTTGGCACCTGGGGTGTCTTTTGCGGCGTCAAATGAATTTGTTGCTGCGGCCCAGCTGTTGGCGGCGGCCCGGGCTTCGGATGTTCAGCAGGTACAGCTTTTAATCAATAATGGTGCAAATATAAATTATGTTGATAATACCGGTTTGTCGTTGGTTTGTACGGCTTTGATGAACAACGATATGCGGGCGGTTCAGATTTTGCAGATGTATGGTGCGGATTCTTCGAATTGCGACAAACAAATCAAGCGATATAAATCTAAAAATCCGTCTGGTAAAAGTTCGGGTGGCTTTTTTGGCGGGTTATCAACGGCCCAAGGGTTAACTTTGACGGCGGCTGCAGCTGCGGCGGTGGTTGGTGGAATTTTCTTGTTGCCGGATTTATTTGATTCTGGTGATGACAATCATTCTTCTTCATCTGGTTCTGGGTCGGGCAGTGGTTCTGGGACCAATACTAACACCACGGGTGAAAAACTTTTTGCCGACAATTTGCCATATGGTCCATTACTGATAAATGCTACATCTGAAACGAACAGTTATCAGACAAATCTTAATTTGTATAATCCGTCTGATACGGAAAGTATTTTTAAATTGAATTTTACGTTGATGAATGCCGCACATAATTATTTGTTGCTGATGCGTGGTTATTCACCGTTTGCACGTGGCTATTTAGGAATGCGGACATTGCGAAACGGAAACACAAATGCACCTTTTGTGTTGACTGATTATAATTTTAATGGGAATCAGGTTGGCGGTGGTCGCCCGGTTAATGTTGCGTTGATAACGGCGAATGGTATAAACGCTGCGGATGGGACATCGTTACAAAATGATTTCTTGGTTTGGACCGAAAACAGCAGTCCAACCAGTTTGCAGCGGGCAGGAAATTCCATGATTTCCAGTAAATATTACAACAATGTGATTACGTTTGGTCCTGAATCATCCACAACCGGAGATGAAGAGGTAAACGAAGATGGTTCTTTTGATTTATCTGGGCATGGAACGGCAATAAATAATACTTTTGCGGCGGCGGCGGATAATTTCTTGGCCAAGATAGTTGGTGGTTCAACATCGTTGCAGGCGAATGCTGATTTTGTTGGTTTTATGCCAAATGGGCAAATGACAATATACAGAACAGGTGGTGGAACGGTTATGTCTGAATTGACTGCACCGGTTGATTCGGGAACATATACTTTTCACAATGGGACCAGTTTGAAAACAGGTGATACATTGGGTTTGTCGGGTGACAGTTGGACAGCGACTGTTAATGGTGTATCTGTTACATTGACATCTACGACTGATGAAGTGCTTAATGGTTATATTGGTTCAGATGGTTTGTTGTATTTGGATTCTACAAACGATGGGTCGATTGATGTGGCGTACAGTATGGCAAATGATGTTTTAAGATTGGTCAAGGAAAGTCAATCGGGTGCCTATTATAATTATTCTGCGATGGTAAATGCGGCAAATAGTGCGTTGGCTACATCTGATGCGGTATCGGGCGGGCGGTCCAAGATTGATGTTATTGCGAATTTGGATGTGGTTGATTCCTTACACGAGGTAACCGCTAATACAATAGAAGATGTTTTGTCTTACTCTTCTTATTCGACTGCGTTTATGTCTATGGTAAATGATGTGTATGGCACGGTTGATTCAAATGGTTATGCACCGGGAATAAATGCAGGTGCGTTTTTCACTGGTTTGGGTGCGAATTATTCACCAATAGTTGTGTTTTCAACCGGGGCCAGCAAGACAGAGTTTATGTCGGTTGTTGCGGTTGATGCAGATACTGCTACACAATCATCTATTGCGGCGAATTCCGATAATATTCCGGCATCAGGGACATACGAATTGTCGAAATGGAATGATGGCCAAGGCAATTATTACAAATCGCGTGTTTGTGGTATTGCAGGGCGGGGTGCAAACGGTTTAGACCCGTGGTGTTTTGCGGCGGCCGGGCTAACGGATGAAGATGCGGCTGCGGCCGCGGCCGGTGCGGTTGGTGTTTTGCGTTCGGCGTTTTACTATATGACACCGCAACAAATTTATATGTTATTGGCTTTGACGGCCGAAGGACCGTTTTTAAAGACGGCTTCCAATGGTGATGCGTACACAACGGAAAGTTTAACGTCACACCTGCAAACCGTTTACACATTGCCGCCTGAATATCAGGTCAGGGTTGACAGTGGCGAAGATTATT
>CACYQE010000088.1 GCA_902776515.1 uncultured Pseudomonadota bacterium | reverse complement strand
ATGCAAATTTATGACTTGACATAATTTGATTTTTGTGATACACATGTATATACAAACATCTTTGGTTCCCAGGTCTGGGCGGGCTGTCGTGGTGACAAGTCGGGATGTGCGGTATTCGCGCGTTTGAATGTACGTTATGAAAAGGTAACGAACCAATTTATGTGAAATTGCGGTGTTTTATGCGCATTTCGTGTGTCAACAAAAGGGAGGCCAAGATGAAGTTCAAGAAAATTTTACCATATTTTTTGTTTGGGACTTTGGCCGTTTTGCCGAAAAGTGATGTAGTTTTTGACACCAAAAGCAATACCATATCCACAGAACAAACAACGACAAAAATCCCATCTGCGGCGGATATTGCCCAACAAAAAGCCAATGCGTTATGCGATGAATATATACAACGCGTATTGGACGGTCAAAAAAATATTAAAAAATCCAAACAAAATATGTCGTATGCTGCGGCAGTCAGACAAGAATTACCGGGTGCGCCGGTTGGATTGCATTGCTTGTTTGGTCAACGCACACAATTAAACCGGTCATTGCGGGAATTGGGTGATACTTTGTCGAACTTTACCCCAAATACCGCCGGGTGTCCCACATTTCGTGATAAAGCAAGAAAACAATATCCGCGCGGAATATGGCATTATGGAAAACTGTATAAATCAGACAAAGAATATAAATCTGCGTTTTATGCGTATCTGAGACAACATAATATAACCGAAAATTCAACCGATGCAGAAATAGAAAAATTGCGCTCAAGTTTTGATAAAAACAACTATTCTATTGAATCTTTGCACCCTGGGGCAATTATTATCGTGCAACGGTCGCCAAATCCAAACAATACCCATGCGATTATGTATTTGGGACGCGGACGTGTGGTACGCGGAAATTTTGTTGCGGATTCAAATGGAAAACCAATGTATGCGGGATACAATAATGAAACACTTGCAGAAATAAATTTCAAAAGTCCTATGTTCAGTGAATATCCGGTGTTTGCGTTTGATGTAAATGATGCCGTGATGGATATATATGAAAAACAAGCCCAAGAGATATTGAATATGTCAAACATGGAACTTATTCAATATGTGTATTCGGATGATAATTACTATTATGCCGCTGCAATTTCGCACGAAACCGCAATTAGTGACGCCATCAGAAAATTCACAAACCCAGGTAAAGAATTTGTGCCAACTGTGCGCGCGCCTATGAATACCGCCAGTGTTGTTGTTCCGTTCGCACTAAAAAAACGCGACAAATAATAAAAACAGTTGAAAGTTATAAAATAATAAAATTGGGGCGTTTATTTTAAGCCCCGATTTTATGTTTGATTTCACGGATTCGCGCCAATATTTCACGCAAATCAGAATCCGTCGCCGCCACTGCCGGACGATTATGGATTGAATCCGCCAAAACAATACACAATGTCGCCAATAATGAATTTTCAGTTAATGGTCCGATTTTATCCAAAATTTCACGCGCACGCGCATCAACAATGCGCCCCAATTCAATCAGGCGCGATTCTTGCCCATCTTCGCACCCCATTTGGTAATTTTTATTTCAAAATGTTATTATCGGTTCTGTTCACCTAAAGATCTTGTATATTTTCGTATTTTTTCACGATCAAGTTCATTTAGTAATACATCAGCAGGTACTGCTGTTGTGTATAAAGTTTCCACAGATGGTATAAAATATTTATTCCCCATCATTCTAGTCGCCATTAACAACTCAATGGTTCTATTATTATCCTTATATGGCTCATAACGGTATGTATTATCTTGCATTACCAAATCGTTCATACACCCACCAAGCCACCAAAAAAATTCATTGCTATAACCTTTTCCCCTGGAATCACTTACTCGAAAGAAGTTGTTTAATTCTTTCCCTAAAGATTGCATTACTATTTGTTTTTCACCTTTTTGAACTATTAAATGCTTTTGCCCTGGTTTTTTGCATAATTGAGAAACCATAGGCAACCTTTCCTTGCACAAATAGTCTAAGTATAAAAAATAAAAAGAACAATTCACTTTCATATTACCCGCGGTCCAATATGTCCTATAAGATTTTGCTATTTTGTCTAATCCAGAATAACACTGATTCAATTCATACAAACCATAGCCTCGCTTTTTCATTGGTGGAACAGAATTTGCGGTTTCTAATATATGACTTAAATTTTGGTTAAAGAAATTTACATCATCTTGTAATAACTCAAACGCAACATTCTGAACAGGGGTAAATTCTTTTCCTTGTTTTAAATCAGACAAATATTCATACGCAGAATAAAAAACGCCGGATAACCCGGCGTTTTCTTTTATCATTCTGAATGGCAACGATCACCCGTTACAGTCCGTTGCAGACATTGTCCGGCCGCTCCCCGCGGGCGGTTTTTTCGATGTTCTCCCAGATCAGGCGGTGCGCCTTCTTGAACATGGTCGAGGTGACGCCGCCGATGTGCGGCGAGAAGAATACCCGGTCGCAGTACGGGGCGGGCAGGTTGACAAGCGGATGGTCCGCCTGCACGGGTTCCG
>CACYQE010000087.1:1934-4486 GCA_902776515.1 uncultured Pseudomonadota bacterium | reverse complement strand
ATCTGCAACAACTGTTTCAAAGTTGGTGTTTTTCGTCACATCTAATTCATGGGCCAAACGTTGATTTTCCAACATTACAACATCACATTCGTTTTTTTGTGCTAATGCCTGGGCCAGTCTGATTTTTAATTCTTCATTTTCTGATTCAAGGTTTGAAATATTATGAAAGTATTTTATAACATCGGCACCCGCACGAAAAGGCCATGTAATCGCATCCCCTATCCCGTGTGCGACCGGTAAAACAACGTGTGCCAGCTCATTCATAAGTTTATAATCTGGTTTCGCGACAATCACATATACAAATAATACCGGTAACAATGCCGCCACAAATGCAGACTTTATAATTGTGTGCAATCTGGAAGATAACTTTTTTGTGTTCATATCAACTGTCAGTTTAAACGCAAAAAATCAAAGATTCAATAAAAACTTGATTTTTCATTTATTTCTGGCACAATAGGGATACAAACAGTCCAAAGTGGCAAGGCATTGCCACCAGGATACGATTAACAAAGAGGTTAAAAAATGCCAAAATTAAAAACAAAGTCATACTTGAAAAAGCGTGCAAGAGTAACCGCGACCGGTAAAATTAACGTTCGCAAAAACGCCCACAAAAAGCTGTTGCGTAAAAAGACCGCTCGTTCTAATAACGCCGGAACAAAAGCGCAATATCTGAATAAAAATATGGAAGGTCAGGCAAAAATCTTGGCCCCATACGGTTTGAAATAATGGGGGTGTATCATGGCAAGAGTTAAACGTGGAACTACCGTTCGTCAAAAACACAATAAAATCTTGGAACGTGCCAAGGGTTATCTTGGTCGCCACAGCAGCACATACCGTGCCGCACGTGAAAAATCTGAAAAAGCGGGTCAATACGCATACCGTGATCGCCGTGTTAAAAAACGCGATTTTCGCAGTTTGTGGATTGTTCGTATCAATGCCGCTGTTCGTCCGTCCGGTATTACTTACAGCCAATTTATGAATGGTCTTAAAAAGGCCGGTATTGAATTGGATAGAAAGGTTTTGGCGGAAATGGCGTATGCAGGTGATAAAAACTTTGCATCATTGATTGATACCGCAAAACGATTTATCAAGGGTGATAAATAAACCCTTGGCGGCAAATCGTTTTTTGTTTATGATTAATGGGCCGTCATTGACGGCCCATATTTAATTAAAAGAGTAAAATTATGTTAAAAGACAATATAAAAAACGCAAAATCAGTTCAAGAACTGCAAGATTTATACACAGCTACGTTCGGTAAAAATGGTACAATGACTGCCAAATTGAAAGAAATGAAAAATTTGGATAATGATGCACGTGCGGCATTAAATGCAGAAAATAGTGAATTGCGTGAATTGTTTAAATCACGTCAAACTGAATTGGAAAACGCGGCTATGATGGCGGCATTGGCGGAACAAAAATTGGATGTTTCATTAAATGCTGAACCTGAAAATCGCGGAACATTGCATCCTGTGACACAATCTTTCAAAGAAGCCGTGGCCATTTTTGAATCTATGGGATACACATTATGGACGGGACCAGAAATCGAAGACGATTGGCATAATTTTACGGCATTAAATACACCAGATTATCATCCGGCTCGTGATATGCAAGATACATTCTTTCTTAAAAATGGGAATGTTATGCGGACCCAAACATCAGCAATTCAAATTCGTGCAATGGAAAAATTAGGTGCACCAATCAAGATTTTTGCAATCGGTAATTGTTACCGCAAAGAATTAGATGCAACACATTCGGCCATGTTTGATCAATTGGAAGGTTTGTATATTGATAAGGTCGAAAAAAATATAAATTTGTCTGATTTGTTGGGAACAATGCGGGTTTTTGCATCCAAATTTTTTAACCAAGATGTAGATTTGCGTATCCGTCCGTCATATTTCCCTTTTACCGACCCCAGTATAGAGGTTGATATGAAATGGGGTGATAAATGGCTTGAATTATTATGTGGCGGTATGGTTCATCCAAATGTTTTGCGTAATTGCGGCATTGACCCAGATAAATATCAAGGTTTTGCTTTTGGTTTTGGATGGGACAGATTGGCAATGTTGAAATATGGGTTAAATGATATTCGTGCATTTACCGATAGTGATATTCGTTGGTTGAAAAATACAGGCTTTTAATAAAAGGTGTGAAAAATGAAATGGACATTTGATTGGTTAAAAGATTATTTGAAAACAGAACTAACCGCGACAGAAATCGCAGATATGCTTACGCATATTGGATTAGAGGTCGAAGATTTATCTGTGCCTGTTCCACCAATTGCGGCAAAAATCGTTGAATGTAAACCACACGAAAACAGTGACCATTTGCATGTTTTGATGGTTGATGATGGTTCTGGCTCTTTGCGTCAAGTTGTGTGTGGTGCACCAAATGCACACGTGGGTTTGATTTCTGCTCTGGCGGTGCCGGGGTGTGTTATCCAGGGTCATGAAATTCAGAGTGGTAAACTGCGTGGGGTTTTGTCTGATGGTATGATGTGCAGTGGTAAAGAGTTAGGGATAAATGATGACCACAGTGGAATAATTGAATTGCCA
>CACYQE010000087.1:0-1890 GCA_902776515.1 uncultured Pseudomonadota bacterium | reverse complement strand
AATTGGGAACAGCTGTTGTTGATTGTCCGATTGTTTTTGATGCCGGAATTACACCAAACAGACCTGATTATTTATCTGTACGCGGTGTTGCACGTGACTTGGTCGCCGCGGGTGCGGGTGAATATATTGCACCGAAAGATGACGATTTTATGGTGTCTGGGAATGCACGTAATGTTAATATCAAAACCGACAAATGCCGTGCGTATAAATTGGCGGAAATTCATGATATATCAATGGCGAACAGTTGTAACAAAATCGCATCACGGCTTGCTGCAATTGGTATAAATCCGAAAAATGCCCCGATTGATGCAACAAATTATATTTGCTATGATATGGCACAACCGATGCATTGTTTCGATGCGGATGAAATACACGGTGACATAATAGTTCGTCTTGCAAATGCCGGTGAAGAATTTACAGATTTGTTTGGAAACAAACACGAATTGCGTGATATGGATATTGTTATTGCGGATGCCGATGGTATATTGGCGTTGGCCGGTGTTGTCGGTGGTGCACGTGGCATGACCACGGATAAAACAAAAAATATCATTTTGGAAAGTGCATATTTTGACCCTGTTTGTGTTCGTAAAACCGCAAAACGTTTGGGAATATCAACCGATGCATCTTACAGATACGAACGCGGAATTGATCCAACAATTACTGGCCCGGCATTGATGTGCACAGTAAAGATTATAACTGATGCGTGTGGCGGAAAAATCATTGGATTTAATGCGGCTGGTATAGATACACCATTGAATCACGAAATAGATTTTTCACCAGATGTATTCGTTAAGAAAACCGGAATAGAAATGCCGATTGATGAAATGCAAAATATTTTGTCGCGGTTGGGATATACCGGCAAAATGGATGGAAAAGTATGGAAAATTACTGCACCAAATTCACGTGTAGATGTCCAGATTCCCGAAACAATCGTTGCAGATTTGATTCGTATATATGGTTATGACAAGGTGGGGTTAAATTATGTTCCTGAAAAAATAATTCCTGCGGAACATAATGACCTTAATATACCATTAAAAGAAAAATTGGCCGCACGTGGATTGAATGAATCAATAACATTTGGTTTTGGTAATTCACGTGTCGAAGAAATATTGACTGATAAACCGATTATTTATATTGCTAATCCTATAATTGTTGATTTGGATACGGCACGTAATGGTTTGTTGGGGAATTTATTAATTGCGGTGGCAAACAATGAAAAACGCGGATATCCAGATTTAAACTTGTTTGAAATGGGAACCGTTTTTGATGGTGATATGCCGGGCGAACAGCATACGCAAATTTGTATCGTTCGCAGTGGGGTTACATCGCCCAAACATTGGCAAAAACGTAACAGACCGGTCGATATTTATGATGTCAAAGCGGATATAGTTTCATTGTTAAATGGTCAAAATTTTACAGTTGAAACAGAAAATGCACCACTGTGGGCACATCCGTATCGTTATGGTCGTATAATGCAGGGTAAAAAGAAATTGGCTGAATTTGGTGAATTGCATCCATCTGTGGCCAAAAAATTAAAAATCAAAACGAATGTCGTTGTTGGGCTTGTGGAAGATATCACTGTTTTGCCAGTGCCTGCAGTGAAACGCAAGGCAATAAAACTGTCTGATTTTCAACCGATAACACGTGACTTTGCGTTTATTGTTGATAATGATTTCCCATCAGAAAAAATTATAGCCGTGGCGAAATCAGTGGATGCACGTATAAGTGATGCTGTTGTTTTTGATTCGTTTGTTATGGGGGATGGTAAAAAATCAATTGCGTTTACATTAACTATAACCCCAACTGAAAATATATCTGAATCAGATTTAACAAAATTACATTCGGATATAATTACAACGGTTGAAAAAAAGTGTGATGCGAAAATTCGTG
>CACYQE010000086.1 GCA_902776515.1 uncultured Pseudomonadota bacterium | reverse complement strand
GTGTTTTTTTATTCTCTGTGTTCCCAAGGATTTGAACCCGGAAAAGTTGCGAAGCAACGCAGGGTTCGGAAACGCAGTTGAAAGGGGCCCATACCACAAATGTGGTATGGGAATTACAATCCTTCTGGGTGCGCCAGAATAAAACAACACGGCAAAATGCCGTGTTTTTTTATTCTCTGTGTTCCCAAGGGTTTGAACCCGGAAAAGTTGCGAAGCAACGAAGGGTTCGACAAGCAGCAGATTTCACAAGTGCAACGCACCGAAATCGTTATAATTGCCGCACAGTGTCGGCAAAGCCGACCATTTATGGGCGATTTTTTACTTCGTTCTATTATTACAAGAATAATATTCGTTAAAATGTTTGCGACATACGGATTTGTAATTTTCATCACCCAATGCGAATTGGTCGCCGGCACGGATAACATGGCCGTTTGAATCAAATCTTAAATGGTGGGTCGCCAAATGCATACACCCCGGAATTTGACAATTGGATTCCATGCGGTGCAGTTTTGCACCAACTTCGATGAGTCTGCGTGATGCCGGAAATATATTTTCGTTACTGTCCACCATTAAACCATAGCACATAATAATTTTGTTTTTGTTGTCAGCAATATCCACCAAAACGTCAACATCAGTCGGGGCAAAAAATTGCACTTCGTCAACCAATAAAACCTTGGTGTCTGTGCCGGGAATGTATTCTTTGAAATCAGTCAAGGCAAGTGCCGTATCCGACAACCCAATCCGGGAATCAATTGTGTCACAAGAAAAACGAACGTCTTTTGACGGTTTAATCAATTCTATTTTTATGCCATTTTTACGAAAATTATATGCGTTTATAAGTAATGCCGCAGATTTAGAACTGCTCATAACACCATAATGAAAATGTAAGTTAGCCATCTTTTCTTCCTTTGCTACATTGATTCTAAGCGTTTTATACGTTCAGCCACAGGTGGGTGTGTTGCAAACAGTTCAGATACAAATGCACGTTCACCACCCGGATTCGCAATGCATACAGCAGCCATAGTTTTTTGCTTTTCTAAACTTTCAACCACTGGATTAGATGTTATTTTTCGCAATGCACTTGCCAATGCCGCGGGATTTCGTGTGATTTGTGCACCGGTTGCATCGGCCGCAAATTCACGCTTGCGTGAAATGGCCATACGCAAAATAGGGGTAATAATAATATTAAACACCATAAACGCCAGCCATACCATAAACAATATTGCTGTTGTGTTATTCTTTTCTTCCTCACGTGAATGTGGTGCATGAATTATGTTGCGTAATAAAATATCAGCAATAAAAACCGTTACGCCAATCCCAGTTACCAGTAACATATCAAGTCGTATGTCGCGGTTGCCGATATGTGCCATTTCGTGTGCGATTACACCTTCAAGTTCAGATTTGTCCAATTTGTTTATTATTCCACGTGTTAATGCAACAGTTGCATCGTTCGGTGCACGACCGGTGGCAAAAGCATTTAATCCGGAATCGTCAATTATATAAACACGTGGTGTTGGTAATCCGGCCGCCAATGCAACGTTTTCAACAGATTTAAAAATATATTTATATTCTGGGTCTGTATCGTTTATTTGTTTTGCACCGGCCATATTTAACATCATTGAATCACCAAAGAGCCAAGATATAAGCAACCAGATTAAACACACTGTCATCGTTGGTATTGCAACCCTAAGTGTGATATCAAATGCTTCTTTTTGGGGGACGACAATCCACGTAAACAAAAATACCAACAAGACAAAAATCAGCGGAAAAGCCAAGACCAATAATGTTGTCTTGATATTGTTGCTGCGTATATGGTCATAAACCGTTCTTACTTTTCTCATAGTGATTTTATGCTAGTAAAAAAAAGGATTTCGTTCAACTGTTTTTATTCAGTTTTTAACTTTGCAAAGGTTACGGCAAAACTGCCATTATTCAAAGGTGTACAAGATTTTATATATGGGGTTAGTAAACTGTCGCGAACCCAATCTTGGAATTTTATTTTTAATATGCCACTGGCACCAGTAATGATGGTTGCATCCCGGACCCCTGATGTTGCTAATTCCATTATTTCATTCCAAGATTGTTCAATCGTGTGCATGTGTAAATCTAAGCTGGTATGCAAGGGAATGTTTTGTGGTTTCGGAATACGTGTCGATAAATGTAATTCAGACCGGACATTATGACGTGTTGAATCATCGTCTGGTTTAAAATCCATTCCAATCATTTCCGCTATATCTGAATCAGATAATTGACGCATTGCTATTTATCCAATTTTTTTGCCCAGTCGCTGTCTGGAAAATTAAGTTTCAACATTTCGGCATAGCCGTTTGCTTGGTCGGGTAAACCGATTGCGGTATATGCCTGGGTTAAACGATACATTGCTTCGGGTGTCATAACAGTTTCTTGGGCATCCAATACAATAGATTGCAGGTTAACAATAGCACTGGACCAATTTTCACGCCGCATATCGTTGCGTGCAGAATACATCATTTTTCCAGCAATATAGTTTTTTAATATAATAATTTTGTTTTTCGCATTTTTCGCATATTCTGAATTTGGGAAACGTTCAACCAACTGTTGAAATTGTTGTAATGCGTAAACAGACATGCCGGGTTCACGCCGAACGTCACTGACCT
>CACYQE010000085.1 GCA_902776515.1 uncultured Pseudomonadota bacterium | reverse complement strand
CGATATCTTTTTCTTTGATTGCGCGGGACGAATTCACATCAATTGTGACCATTGCCTCGGTCTGGTTTATAACAATCGAACCGCCGGACGGCAAAACAACATATGGACCATGCAAACCCTCCAACTGTTTTTCGACACCCGCCTTGACCATCAATGGCAATGCGGCATCTTTATACAATGTGATTTGTTTGCGCGGGGCGCGACCATATAATTGCTGAAAATATGTTTTTGCAGCATCGTATGCCTCTTCACCCTGGATAACCATGGTATCGTTTTTATCCGATATAAAATCACGCACGACACGACGCAACAAAGAATCTTCGGCATGGATGATAACCGGCGCAACCGATTCCAATGTAGTTTTACGAATATCGTTCCATAAATTTACCAAATAATCATAATCTTTGGCAATATCATCCGCAGATGCCCCCGCCGCCGCCGTCCGTAAAACGACCGTCATTCCGCGTGGGATTTTCAACCCATGCAAAATTTCACGCAAACGCGCGCGTTCAGCTTTGTCCGATATTTTCTTAGAAATACCATAACTGTTGCGTTTGCGTGAATTTGGCATCAAAACCGCAAAACGCCCCGCCAAAGACAGGTATGTTGTCATAGATGCACCTTTGCACCCACGTTCTTCTTTGACACCTTGGATTAACAAGATTTGTTTTGGTTTGATAACATCTTGGATCTTGAATTCGCGTGCGCGTTTCAAGAATTCTTTGTTATCTTCGCCGGAATTTTCATCATCGTATTCGGCAACCTCGTCCCCTTCGTCATCGGGGTCGTTATCGTCATCAACGATGTTGGCATGCGCCAATTCCAATAATTTCTTTTTTTGTTCTGGGGTCACCTGGTAATAATCAGGATGAATTTCCGAAAACGGCAAAAATCCATTTTTACCCGTACCATAATCAACAAACGCCGCCTGGAGTGATGGTTCAACCCGAATAACCTTGGCCAGATAAATATTACCCTTTATCTGGGGTTTTGTGGTTGTTTCAACATCAAAATCAGACACGCGTTCAGTCGCCGAATCCACCACAACGACGCGCGTTTCTTCCGGGTGGACTGCATCCACGTATATTTTTTTTGACATCTAATAATCCTTTTATGTTAAATACGCAAACATTGGATACAACCCGTCCCCATGGGGCAACCACGCCCATGCCAAGGGAAGCAACCACGATACACATCAGTGCCATGCGAATTGCAGAAATCAGTGATAATATAATCATTAAAACCAACCCCATTGTTATGCGATGTGTTTTAGGTTATCAAAACGACTTTATAAATGCAAGTTAAAACGGAAAAGTCTGATTTTTCAAGACTTTCAGCAAAAAATCTATTGACAACAAATCTATTTACCTTAACATGACAAATAATAAAAGGATATGATTATGAGCCGTACAACAATACCTTTATATTGGATTGAGTGTTTAAGCCAGCAAGAGCCATATGAATTTACTCGTACACGTGGATATAATAGAGAGGATGATACCCCTTATTACCGATATATCGTATGCAGACAAGTGGATAGTCTACAAATATGCGTTCTCAGATATGAGCCTACTGAATATAAAGACCACGAGATATTGACTATGGACAATGTGCCAATTCAAAAAGAAACAAATGCTTTTAATGTCTGCAAATCAATTATATCTGTGATGGATAAAGCAATTAAAACACAATCGCACAAATTTGATAACTTTATGTATAAACACATGCATGGATACAAACTTGAAACTCTCATGGATAAGTATTATGACGTACACCTTAATGGCGAACACATATATAGTGTGACTAACGGTTTTGAACAACAAACTGGTGAATTCCAACGACATTTTAACCTTGTTAATCCCAATCTTCATGCATTACCACTTGATATTCCTATAACATTACGCCAGTTTGAAAACTTGGTAAACGGTCGAAAATTTGATAACAGAACGTTATAAAATCCCCTGACATTGATTTTCTTGTTGACCAATTACATTTGTTTTTTTTATACTGAAATTATATCAAATGGGGGAATTGGTTATGAAAAAGATTTTACTGGGATTTTTCGTTGCATTGACATTGGCTGGATGTGGCCAGGTTTATGACCGCGAACCGGTCGGTGTGGGTTATGACAACAACGAATTGAAATTGAGTCCTTGTGCATGCATCATGGTTTACCAGGCCTAGGGGGACTCGTAACGGGGGGAAAATAATTTGAAATACCCAGACGATTTTAATACGCCCGCATTTCCCGCTGGACGATTTATCGCCGTATCCAGATTTATGGCGGTGATTATTGTCGCCCTGTTTTTTCTTATTATTTGTGCATGTGGGGCAATTTTATGGGTAAAAAAGACCCAAAATGTTAGTCCTTTTTTGATTTCTATAAATCCAAACGGGGAACGATGGACGGTTGTCGCGCACGACAACCACGCAACAAAAATACCTGCATATTATGTTTTACAGGAATCTTTGCTGAATAAATTTGCACGAAAATGGTTCACAATTTCTGATAACATTTTGGAAAACCAGGCAAATTGGGCAAAATGCGACAGACAATCTGCGGAATGCACAGATACCGCGTCCGATGACATTGAAACCTGTGCAATTTATTGTATGTCTGCGGATTCTGTCTTTGGCGATTTTAATCGTGTGGTTTTACCAACATTTTCGGCATTGGAATCAGACGCGGCGGCAACATGGCG
>CACYQE010000084.1 GCA_902776515.1 uncultured Pseudomonadota bacterium | reverse complement strand
ATTTGTTCGCTACGTGCGATTTCCGCACCGTTCAAACGACCAGAACACATAACCTTGATACCCTGAGCACCAGCTTTCTGTGCATTCTGGACAGCCTTTTTCATAGCACGTTTAAAAGATACACGACCTTCAATCTGTTGTGCTATCCCTTGTGCCACCAATTGAGCATTCAAATCAGGACGGCGAACTTCATAGATGTTAACGACAACCTGATCGTTTTTAACCAATTTTTTGATGTCATTACGCAATGCTTCGATATCAGCACCATTTTTACCGATAATCATACCCGGTCTGGATGTGTGAACTGTAACAACCACTTTTTTTGCGATACGGTCAATAACAACCTTTGCAACACCAGCTTTTTTCAGTTTCTTTTCGATAAAGTTACGAATTATATTATCTTCTGCCAAACAAACTGCATAATGTTTCTTGTCAACAATCCATCTTGAATCAGGGATTTTGTTGATAGACAAACGCTGTGCAATTGGCGATACTTTCTGTCCCATATTTTTTTCCTTACGTTTATGACAGGTGTTCTTGAAACTTTCCAGTTTTATTCAGGTTGCCCATACCACCCATCATTGTTCTTTTTTACTTGCTTTCTTTTGCTACTTTCTTTTTTGCCGCAGATTTTTTTGATGGTGCCGCACCAGATTCCAAAACAATTGTCAAATTAGAAAATGGTTTCAAAATCGGACGTGCACTACCACGTGGTCCCGGCATAATACGCTTCATTGTTAATGCTTTACCACACCAAACTTCTTTGACAAACAAAGTTTCTGTTGGCAGATTTTTGTTGTGTTCTGCATTAGCAACCGCAGATAATAAAGTTTTTAAAACTTCACCTGCAACGCGTTTTTTAGAAAACTTCAAGACATCCATCGCACGCTCTACCGGCAAGCCACGAATCATGTCGCAAACCAGATTTAATTTCTGGTGACTGATGCGTATCATTTTATTGAACGCACGAACTTGATTATCTTTGATTCCATATCTTGTCATAATCTAAACCTTTTAATTATTTACCAGCCGCCGCCTTTTTATTCGCAGCATGTCCTTTAAATGTACGTGTCGGTGCAAATTCGCCCAATTTATGTCCAATCATATCTTCTACAATCGACACAGGGATAAACTTGTTACCATTGTGAACCTCAAACGTCAAACCAACCATAGGTGGAACAATTGTGCTACCCCTGGACCAGGTTTTAATTGGTTTGTGGTCGTTTTTTTCATTGGCCACCGCAACCTTCTTTAAGATAGAAGGATGAACATAAGGACCTTTCCATATTGAACGAGACATTAATTACTCCGTTTTTTTGTGCTAACATCTGGGTATTATACCAGATATTAGCGAACTATTTTACTTTTTCTTTGCCAAATGTCTGCTACGAATTATCATCTTTGCAGTGCGTTTATTTCTGCGGGTGCGATATCCCTTGGCTGGAATACCGGTACGTGATACAGGTTCATGTCCCTTGGAATGACCGTTACCACCACCCATCGGATGATCCACAGGGTTCTGGGCCATACCACGTGTTGATGGACGAACGCCCAACCAACGTGCACGACCTGCTTTACCCAGGTTAACATTGCGCTGATCAGGGTTAGAAACACTCCCCACTGTTGCAAAACAGTCAGAATGAACTTTACGCAACTCACCACTGTTCATTTTAATCTGCGCATAAACACCATCTTTACCCATCAATTGAGCATAACAACCCGCACTGCGAGCCAACTGACCACCAGCACCAGGTTTCAATTCAACGTTATGAACAATTGTACCAATCGGCATATTCTTTAATGGCATCGCGTTTCCTGGTTTAATATCTTCACGCAAACCAGAAATAACAACGTCACCAGCCTTTAAATCACGTGGTGCCAAAATATAGGAACGAACACCATCTTTATATTCAATCAATGCGATAAACGCTGTACGATTTGGATCATATTCCAAACGAACAACCGTTGCCGGCATATCCATTTTTTTACGTTTAAAGTCAATCAAACGATATTTACGCTTGTGACCGCCACCCTGGTGAGGAACAGTAACATGTCCAAAATTATTACGACCACCTTTGGACTTTAAACCAACGGTCAAAGCCTTTTCAGGTGCACCACGGTGTAATTCACTGTGGTCAATCAAAACCAAGCCACGCATACCGGCTGTAATTGGTTTATAATTCTTTAAAGCCATCTCTTTATCCTTTTTTCACTTTGACACTAACGTCTGTTTATATTCCAGATTCTCTGCCAAAGTTGTTATTTTACATATTTGCAGCCAAATCCAATTTCGCATCTTTTGGTAAAGAAACATACGCTTTTTTAACAGTGCGTTGTGTCCCTGTACCACGACCACGGAATTGTTTAACCTTGCCTTTGACAACGACAATGTTAACCTTGGAAGGCTTAACATTATATATTGCCTGAACCGCACGTGCAACATCTTCTTTTGTTGCATTTGCAGCAACTTCAAACACGACAGCATTGCCTTCTGACAATTTTGCCGCTTTTTCAGAAATTATCGGGCGACGCAGTATATCAAAAACACCGGCTGTCGCAACGACTTTCTTTTCTGCTTGAACTTTTTTTTCTGCCATTTTTAGAACCTTTTCGTTATTTGCAATTCAAACCGATTGAACTTACGCCCCCAAGCGATTTTCCACAGCCTTGACCGCATCAGCCGTAATGGCCAGCGGCTTGATCTTGCCCTTCTGCGCCG
>CACYQE010000083.1 GCA_902776515.1 uncultured Pseudomonadota bacterium | reverse complement strand
GCCCGATACGCCGGTATGACGGTTCGCTACCTACCAAACCACAAACCACCTTTGGTCAGATGGGGCCGTTTGTTATTTGATTTTTACTGTAAATTTTTTCTGTCAATTATTTATTGACAACCTGAATTTATTGTCCTATGATTTTTCCATAACAACAAAAAAAGGAATTAATATGAAAAAAATAATTTTCTCTGGGTTGTTTGCTGCGATGGTATCTGTATCGACAAATGCATCTGATGGTGGTGCCTATATTGAAACAGAAACTTACACAAACCACATTTCGTACAATGCTGCACCTGTTTATGTTAACGAAACAGCACCGGCTGTTGTATCACGTCCTTGTGCAAATGCACAACCGGTTCGTGTAAAAACACATACCGAGGTTATTGATCATTACCAGGTTTATCGTCCGGTTACGGTTTATCAACCAGCCGGAACATATTCGGAACGTCGTGTTGTGGCCAAAGAGCCATGCAGTCGTTGCAATTGGTAAAAGAGAGCAGGGCATCCGCCCTGTTTTTTTGTGATTAGTGATTAGTGGTTTGTGGATAGTGGGTAGTGAGTAGCGAAATGTCAGACCACTTTTCTTCTTCGTCATACCAGCGTATCGGGCTCCGCAAAAATTGAAAATTTTTGTGGGTGATTTCGGCCGGTATCCCGTCAGGATTTATCGCAGATTAGTCTCGAGCGGTTATAACGAGCCCCCGATTTTCATCGGGGTGACGTTTCACTACCCACAAACCACAAATCACATTTTTTGCTTTTCATAATTTCTTTTTTATGTTAGAATTGTAAACCAGAGAGATGAGAAGTTTTACAAGATTTTTAATATTTGGCCTGTGTTTTGGTCTGTATAATGGTGCATCGGCTAACGTTGCCACCACGGCGGGCAGTAATCTGACCGCATACAATGGTACTGGGGCAACGAATAATGCCCAATGGAACAGTTTTGCAAATGCCCGTGGAACGATGAACGATAATTTGGCCGCCGCCAATAACGATAATTGCGAGGCTGTGATATTACGTTGTGCGACAAAGAAATGTTCCAGCGGTGGTTGTACGACCATGGATGTTACACGTCCTATTGTTGCAGGCTGTGTTAATTCTAACCAATCGTGCAAGGTTCACGGTGATGCATTGATTGATTCTATTGCTGGTCAAATTGTCGCCAAGGCAAATGCCAAGGCCGAGGCTGAACGTAATGCGGCTACGGCTGCGGCTGGTGCGGCAGTCGGCGTTAGTCAACCGGATAACAGTGCCCAGGTTGCAGCGTTGCAACAGCAATTGGCGGATATGCAATCGCAAATGCAACAGTCTATAAATTCTGTTCAAAGTCAGGTTCAACAACAAGGTGCCGCCACAGCCGAGGCTATTGCCGCGGCCCAGGCCCAGGCAAATGCGGCCCAGGCCATTACAAACCCATCAACAAATTACGAGGGCTTGTCCACGCTGGAACAGATCGCGTTGCAAAACGGTGTTGACAGTGATGTTATGGCACGCGAAAAGATTATGGGCAAAATTGTCACTTCGCTGGAAGAATCTGATTTGGCTGTTCAGGCTATGAAAAAGGCGATGAACGATTTGTTTGAATACGCGGGGTGTGACCCGTATGCGAATGATTGTTCGGGGCCACGGCGTGTAAAAAGGTTTAAAGAGTTAGCCAATGATTTTTTCACACCGTATGATGAGGTCGGTGACAAGTTATATGATGCATTGGTTGCAGCGATGACGGTTGGTGTTGATGTCAGTGATGCACTGATGTTAATGAACGGTGCATGTAATATGTGGGGGCATTATGTTTGTGAAGCATGTAGTCCAAGTGATGCGTATCAAGAAATACCGATTACTGGCCCTGTGGCTTCTACTTATAATGTAAGCACACTTCATGTTAGAGATAAAAATTGTGTTTGTACAATTGATGCGAATAATAGTGTGTCGCAAAATTGTTTTTGGCGGCCTGAAAAGGATGAAAAAGGTAAATTAAAACCAAATCAACCGCATTGTCGTTTGGTTGATATGATAACTGGTGATGATAACACGGTCAGGCGGACATTTATTGAAAACAGTACCGGAACCAGTGGGGCCGAACGTGTTGAATGTGCTTCTGATGTTGTGTTCAGCAATGGGTTATTCAAAAAGCGTAATAAAAAGGCAAGTATAGAAAATATAGAAATTTTGCAACGTTTGGTTAACCAAGATGCCTATAAAACGTGTAAAAATAATGATTGCGGGGAATCGTTTTGTAAAGTTTCTGATGATGGATATGACAGATTAGTTGACAGTGTTAAACAGAAAAAATTAATGGGACAATATGCAACAAATGATAGGAGTGACATTGAAAACATAAGTGGCATAACAACTGGCAGCAACCCAGCAAATGAAGAAGATTGGTCTTACTTTGCACCGGAATATGCACTTTGCACGGTTCATGCGTACAACATCGGCCAGAGCAAAAATCCGACAAGCAGCACGGATATTGCGTATATGAAGGAAGTTATTGGTTTGAAATCAACGTTGATTGCTCAACAGATAAAAGAACAATATGATATGGTAAATGCAATTGTTAAACGGTTGAAAACTCAATTAGAAAAATCTGTTTATACAACCAAGATGGATATTTTGGCGGGAACTGAATCTGTGTCGTCTTCGTCCGGTGGTTCTGGGAATGGAATGGCAATAGATGGGGCACGGGAATGTAATTACGAATCGCCTGACAGTAAATACGAATGTTTCATGGAAAATATGCGTTT
>CACYQE010000082.1 GCA_902776515.1 uncultured Pseudomonadota bacterium | reverse complement strand
TTTTGCCCGACAAATATTGACCCGTCAACGAATCAGGATTTTTTATAACCTGCTGTGGCGTTCCGGCGGCAATTATATTTCCACCGTTAACACCGGCACCACGTCCAATATCAACCAAAAAATCAGCTGCACGCATTGCATCTTCATCGTGTTCTACAACAATAACACTGTTGTCTTTATCGCGTAACATTTTAAGCGTTTCCAACAGCTTATCATTATCACTTTGATGCAATCCGATTGACGGTTCATCCAACACATACAAAACACCGGACAAACCACTGCCGATTTGAGATGCCAAACGAATACGTTGGGCTTCCCCACCCGATAATGTCCCGGACATACGTGACATAGTTAAATACCCAAGTCCGACATTTTTCAGAAACGATAAACGACTTGTAATCTCACGCAGGACCATACGTGCAATATCATTTTCTTTTTGGGTTAAATGATTCGGTAAATCCATAAACCAATCATAACTGTCGTCAATAGACATATCGCAAACATCGATAATATCAGCCCCATTAATTTTTATACACAAGGCTTGAATATTTAATCGCTTGCCATGACACACCGGGCAAGGTTTTTCAGATTGATACTTTGCTAATTCTGCACGCATTGCTTCGGAATCTGTTTCACGCCACCGGCGTTCAATATTTGGAACAACGCCTTCAAACGGCTTTTCATAAACAAAACCGTTCCAATTTATTTTTATGGGTTCGTCACCAGTTCCATATAAAATTATATCTTTCTGTTCCTGGGTTAACAAATGCCATGGTTTTGATAAAGGAATTTTATACTGTTTATGCAATGCATTTATCAAATGTTCAAATTGACTTAACATCCCACCACGCGACCATGGTGCAATCGCACCGTCCAAAATAGATTTTGACGGATCAGGTATAATCAAATCAGGCGACATATTTAACTGAACACCCAAACCATCACAGGCACTACACGCACCCATTGGGGCATTAAACGAAAACAACCTGGGTTCTATTTTTGGAACAGCAAACCCACTGACCGGGCATGCATAATTTTGCGAATATAAAATATCTTCATTGGTATCCAAACGGCGAACCAGCACCGCCCCGGGAACAAGCCGCAAGGAACCTTCGAATGAAGAATACATACGCGAACGAAATTCTTCTATATCGGCTTCACTTGCGTTTTGGGACGGCATTTGCACCCTGTCAACGATTACAAAAATATTATGTTTTTTATTTTTATCCAATGGCGGGACACCGGCCAAATCATATAATTCACCATCCACAATGACACGTTGGTAACCCTGTTTGATTAAAAAAGCTAACTCTTTTTTATATTCGCCCTTTCTGTCCCGAACCAACGGTGCCATTATAAAAATTCTGGTTCCCGCAGGAATAGACATTGTCATATCAACCATTTCTGCAATGGTCTGAGATTTTATTGGCAACCCCGTAACAGGCGAATAAGGAACACCTATTCGTGCCCACAATAATCGCAAATAATCGTAAATTTCTGTGACCGTTCCAACGGTTGAACGTGGATTTTTCGATGTTGTTTTTTGTTCAATAGAAATTGCCGGGGACAAACCTTCTATTAAATCAACATCAGGTTTTTTTTGCATATCTAAAAATTGTCTGGCATAACTGGACAAAGATTCAACATAACGGCGTTGTCCTTCGGCATAAATTGTATTAAACGCCAAAGACGACTTTCCGGACCCGGACACACCAGTAAAGACCACCAATTTATTCTTTGGTAGGTCCAGATCTATATTTTTAAGATTATTTTCGCGTGCACCGCGAATTTTTATAACGCCTGACATAACGCTCAAAGATATAGGATATTTAGTTATTTTTTCAATATGATGCGGAAAAAAAATCAAACAAATGTTTAATTTTTATGTCCCTGGCCAGATTTCAACAATTCGTCTGCATCCAATATGACACCATTTTTACGTGTGTGGTCAGCACCCAATTTTGGAATCAGTTCGCCACGAACCCAAACATCAACGCCACCCACATTACCCAATGTAGCCTTGTTTTTATTACCCGCCGGCACATAATAAACATCACCTGGCATCAAAACCTTGCTAAACACAACCTTGCCACGGGCATCTTCAACCTTTACCCAAGATTCCTGAATAATTTGGAAAATTATTTCTGCATCATTACGATTTTCTGTGCCAAAACGTTCACGAACAGCAATTTTATATTCTGGCTCTGCAACCACATTCTGGGTAATAACGGCTTCGGCCTGGGTATGATTATCATCCGAATGCAAAAACACCAACAATAACACCCCCACTATAAACAATACACCAACGCCGCCCAAGAACCATTTCCAATGCTGTCTTACAAATTTATAAACCTTGTTATTTTGAATCTTTATTAAATTTTTCTTTGTTTGTTCTTTTTTTACAACTTCTGTTGTTTCAATCTGGACCTCGGCACTGTCTTCTTGGGGTGCATTTTCGGATTCAACCCCCAATTCTTTCTTTATTTTTTCTACAACTTCATCAGGATTGATTCCCAATTCCATTGCATAATTACGTGCAAAGCCCAAAATATAGACAGTTTCAGGTAACGCGGCATAATCGCCATCTTCCAATGCCTGCAAAAATTCTTCACGGATACAGAGCTGTTTTGCGACAGTTGTTATTTCACGTTTTCTACGTCCTGTGGTCCGTGCATCACGCAACATCTGACCTGCTGTCTTTTCGACAGATTCGTTTTTCGATAAAATATTTTTTGTGTCTTTGATGTCATCCATAGCTTGGACCCCTTGGCTG
>CACYQE010000081.1 GCA_902776515.1 uncultured Pseudomonadota bacterium | reverse complement strand
TGGTATATAGTATGGTCCGGTATCACCGGTATCACCTTTGTCACCTTTCTCGCCTTTTTCGCCGGGTTCACCCTGGGGGCCTTGCTCGCCGTCACGTCCATCAATGCATGTGCCGCATGTGCCACCAGTTGTTCCGCCGGCACTGTTCCCAGATGGAATTGATGAGTTGTTAGATTTAGTCTTGATTTTCGGAATAGCACCAAATGGTGAAATGTTCATACGTTGGTTGGTGTTCGCCTCTATTATATTCGAAACAACAGATGAAGCACCGGAAAAAGATTTCGTTGAACCACTGCGTGCCAATTTCATCGGTGTGTTTCTGGACGTGCCGGTCTTTTGCAAAGACGATGCCGCCATAGCGTCAACAGCATAGGAATCAAAGGACAACGCGGTAATGGCACACAACACTGCGGTAAACGAAACGTTCTTTTTCATAATCTTTCCCTCTTGTATCAGAACAGTATAACATATTTTAATGTTGTTTGAATAGCTTTTTTTATTTCTTTTTGAAATATGGTGGTATAAAAAAGTCTTGCGTTGATATTTGTTTTGTTTATATAATTGTTCTTGTATAATAAAGGGATAGAGAATGAAGAAAATACTGTTTGTAATGATGTCTGTTTTGGTTGGGACAAATGCCTTTGCGGCATCCAGTTTGGTGTCCGGTGCAAACCAGAATAAAAATACTGCATTAAAAATTGGGCGTGCCGCCACGTTAAAAACTACATCGGCGACCAAGGCATCCACCGGAAAATCATTTGTGTCCAATGTTGTTGATGCAACCACCGGTCGTATGGCCAGATTGCCGTTTTTTGGTGCATCTAAATCTTTGGTGACAAATTCTGGGTCTTATTCCGGGGCCGGAATCGCGGGAAAATATATAAACCTGGACAAGAAAGATGGTGGAAAAATTGTTTGGTGGTTCGAAGATGACAATGGAAACAAATCTGCCGAGCAAGTATTATTCACATTTAATGATTTACCCAAAAATTTGGCACAAGATATAGCCGCGGAATTCCGTTGCTATGATGGTGTTTATGAATACAGGGTTCGGGGTAATGACGATTGGATTCGTGTTGAAAATTCAACGTGTGCTGTGGGTCAGGTTTATGATGGCATCAATGGTGCAAATGGTTTAACACCAAATTTTGATTGTATTAATCACATATTGGCGTATACGTATGATAACCCTGAATCCACGGATGCAAAATGGGTTATGTTGAATGATTCCAAATGTGATGCGGACAAGGGGGCTGATTTTGAAGGTGGTGACCCAACATTAAGGTGTATTAATGTTTCCAGCAAGGTTGGTATTATTTCCAGTGATTTGTATCTCACATATAAATCGAAGCCATCTAAATGTAACAAAGATGGTTGTCCGGAACCTGATTGGACCAAGGTTGTTGGTGCAAAATGCTATACGCTTGGTAAAACAGTCAGTCGGGATATGGATATATCTTGTATTGGTGGTTTGTTGTATATTGATGGCAGTAATCAGTATATCCGTTGTGATACCGCCAGTGGCAATGATTATTATTCAAACAATTATGTTGCGAATGCGGAAGCTCTTGCGTATTGTGAAGATGGCTTTTTAACAAACGGCGAAGGTAAAACCGAAATGCCGTGTGAGGGGGACGAGGCCTATGTTTGTGGCGAAGATGGCTGGGTTTACCAATATAAAAATGAAAACATTGGCGATAAAATGGACATGATGTGTGGGGCTGTGTATCTTACTTGTTGGGGGCCGGAAAACGACAGAACAATTTTTGTTAAAGGTATAAACACCCATGTTCCATGTGATAATGTCGGTTTTGCTTGTGACCAAAATACCGGTTTGCTGTCGGTAAATGGAAACACACAATTAATACCGTTCCAAGAAAATACTGTTATACCGTGTTACTTGGCATATCAGTTTGTTAATTGTGATGAAGAAACGGGTAAGGTTGCGATTTATGATTGTGAAAAAGAATATAATGGAAAACTACCATATACAGAAGGAAAACAATCTGAGCAATGTGTGAAGGATGCCGATGGAAATATCGTTTATTGTACAACCAGTGCTAAGCAGGTTGCTGGTACGCCGTGCGTTGACACGGATGGGGATGGTGTTTGTGATACTAAAGCAGGAATGACCAAAAGTGGAATAGATGCCGGTCAGGCAAAGGTTGCTATTAATCTAAAGGGGTTGGATAATGAAGAATTAAAAGCCAATGTCGAAAAATCTTGTGAAAAATATCTGACAAATATCACTTGTCGCAAATGGTGGACATATTGTTCGGAAAACCGTGGTAAATATGATTGTCTTTCCAGCCAAACCGGTGAAATCTATAATGGTTTGAAAGGTTTGGGGTATAACGATTGTATTACAAGATGTAAACCACAAATGTAATCAACACCAGAAAAAGGGATAGAGAGATGAAAAAAATACTGTTTGTAATGATGTCTGTTTTGGTTGGGACAAATGCTTTTGCGGCATCCAGTTTGGTGTCCGGTGCGAACCAGAATAAAAATAATGCGTTGCAATCCGCACGTTCGGGTTCGTTGAAAATGACATCGGGTGCCAAGGCTGTTGTTGGTGGTTCGGTAAATACTGGTGCGGCACGTGTTTCAAATACAACCACAACCAATGCCGGGGGCGATGGTGATGTAATGAAATTGTCGTGGTATGACAATGAAATATGGGGTCAGTTTTTTAATAAGATGGGCAAACCAACATCATTGGTTCAAAAGCTGACTGATTTTGGTGAATGGATTTTTGGAAATACACCTGAAAATACCACATTGGATTTCCGTTGTAATGTGGAATCTGGGTTGTTTGAATATGCATACAATGATTCAGACCAATGGCATGAAATGACCGGATCACGTTGCACGGTTGATGAAACTGTGCCGGGTGTGGATGGTATTGATGGTCAAACACCGCGTTTCCGTTGCAATGACAAGGGGGTTTTTGAATATACTTTTGCACCCGAAACCGCACAATCCATTGAATGGGTGGAAATGACCGGTTCACGGTGTGTTGCCGGAAAGGGGCGTGACGGTGTTGTTCCCACATTTAAATGTGTTGGCCAAGGGGTTGTGTTATATACATACAGTGTCGATCCCGAAGTTTTAGAAAACAATAAAATAAGTTATTGGTATCACCCTGGATGGGAAGTTTTAGAAAATGCACGTTGTAATTTGGGCGGTTTATTTAATAACAAACCAAAGTATTATCATGCAAGTCCCGACTGTGACGATGGTGTTTTGAAATTTTTGGATGGATCAATAGGTAAAAATATTTATACGAATATTGCATGCAATTTTGATATATACTATACAATGCATCCGGATGAATATGCCAATATTGGTGTTGGTCCAGATCCGTTGGGACGTAATTATGGTTGTTCGAATAACAAGTTGGTAATATATTGGAACAGCCAAAAATATGAAACGGAATTCCCATGCGGAAATGAATACTGTGTTAATAAGGGTGAAGCTAAATTCCTGTATTGCGACCGAACAAATCATATTGTGGAAACAGGTTGTGGTAACAATGTTTGGACAAATGTTTCGTGTAATGTTTTTCCATTTCTTTACTGCAATTGGCGGAATGGTAAATTTCAAAATACCGACATAGATTGTGATAATGTTCAGTTGTCATGCAAGAATGATGCTGATGGTAGGGGTCATTTGTATGCAAGTGGAACAGAAATAACAACTGGTGATTGTAAGGATTTGGTGAATACTATAAAATGTAATGATAAAAATTTGTTGGTTTATAAAGATTCTGATACCGGAATATCTTGTCCGGCCGACAGGTTTAAAACATGCAGACAGATTGAAGAAACCGGTGATTATGAATGTTATAATTACTTGGCAAATTTTGTTGAGGCCAATTATGGCTCCGAAGAAAAGTGCAATGCGGCATGTAAATAAATTTAAATAACTAAAGGGCAGAGAGATGAAAAAAATACTGTTTGTAGTGATGTCTGTTTTGGTTGGGACAAATGCTTTTGCGGCATCCAGTTTGGTGTCCGGTGCGAACCAGAATAAAAATACTGCGTTGCAATCCGCACGTTCGGGTTCGTTGAAAATGACATCGGGGGCCAAGGGAACCGGTTCCGGAATCAGTGGTGCACGTATTGGTGTTTTACCAATAAACTATATGGTAAAGGGAAATTCTGTATTGTTGGGTGCATTAAGTAATAAACAGCCCGTAAATCAAAATTCAAACAGTGGTGATTTTGCAAGTTATGGTGTTGCATTCGAAGCCGATGACGAAGCCGTATATTGGACTTTGGCTGATCAAAATGGTGTGCCGTTACCTTCTGCTACTCCAAAAGAACTGTTTAAGTTTAGTGAATTAACATTGCCCAGTTCGAATGTCCAGGTGCCTGAATTTCGCTGTGAAAATGGCAAGATTTGGTATACTTACTATGGCAAATGGGTGTTGTTGGACGGGGATTCATCGTGTGGAACACAAACAGGTGTAAATGGCATTAATGGTGCCGATGGTGAAATACCAATGTTTTCATGTAACGAAAATGGAAAATTGGCCTATACGTTGAAATCCGGCCAAGAATTTGAAATAGAAGATTCAAATTGTTTGGGCGAGGCCGGTAAAAACGCACCGCTGCCGATTTTCAGATGTGAAAAAAATGTATTGAAATATTCTGTGAATGCCAAGGATTGGAAGGTATTAGAAGACACAAATTTGTGTAGTAGTGATGATGATATTAAAAATATAGTGAAATATAATTTAGATAACATCAGTTGTAAAAACGGTCGCATCCAAATTGGTAAAACCGTAACAGATATTAAGTGCAATGAGCCTTCTGAACTTTATAAACAATTGCATTGCGAAGGAAAAACCAAGACAGTTTGGGTTGATGGAAATGATTGGCAAATTAATTGCAGTGATGCCAAGTTAATGTGTTATGGAAATGAGATATTTCTGAATGCGATGCGAACATATGTTTATGGGTGCGAAAACACAGAGTGTAAAG
>CACYQE010000080.1 GCA_902776515.1 uncultured Pseudomonadota bacterium | reverse complement strand
TACAAGTCAATCAAAAAAAGCCTCTAATGGTTTATCACGTTCAACACGACTGGGCATAGAAGCAATATTCGTTATTATTTTGGCATATTTGATAAATAAAACTATGCCACCGTATATTCCAGAATATTCTATTGCACTACCGTTTGGTATAATTTTCTCGGTTGGTGTTTTGTATTATGTATTTGCCTATTTTGTTATTTGCGGTGGTGCAAATGCCACGAACATATCTGATGGATTGGATGGTATGTTGGCAAAATTATATATGCCGGTGTTAATAGTTTTAATTGTTGCCCTTTATGGTGCGACCCGTATCGGATTTATGGACACCGTTTTATTCTTGCCATCGGTCAGTGGATTATACCCTGTGTTGGGTGCAACATTCGGTGCAGTAATAGGATTTTTATGGTTTAACGCAAAACCTGCATCAATATTTATGGGGGATACAGGTTCGTTGGCATTGGGCGGTTTTATGGGAACGGTCGCGATGCTGTTAAAGTCCGAGGTTATTATGGGTATTGCCGCCGGCATGATGGTTTTAATTCTGTTGTCATCGTTTATTCAAACAATGTTCTTTAAAATGACACGCATCGCCACAGGTACTGGTAAACGTGTATTTTTGCGTGCACCATTGCATCATCATTTTGAAGAAATGGGATGGACCGAAACAAAAATCGTAGACAGATTTTTTGTGATGTCTGTTTTGTTTTCGGCATTGGCATTGATGTTATTAAAGTTCGCTTAAACAAAGACGGTTTAATATGTTCAGACGCACCGAAGAAAGTAAATTAACAAGTTGGTTTTTCGAAATAGACAGAAAACTGCTGTATATGGTTCTGTTGATGATTGTAATTGGTATGTTTTTTGCCGTTTCTGCGGGCAGTGTCGCGGCAGAACGAATTCACATGCCATGGTATTTCTTTTTAGTCAAGGCCTTACCTTTTTATGGGGTTGGTTTAGTAACGTTATTTGTGGCAAGTTTATTAAGCAAGAAAAATGTGTTACGTTTATCTGTTCTTAACGTGTGCATCGGTTTAATGTTATTGGCGGTTACGATTGTCGCACCACATATAATCAAGGGTTCTGCACGATTTGTATCTATTGGACCTTTTAACGTTATGCCATCCGACATAATGAAGCCCGGGTTTATCATATTAACAGCATGGTTTTTGGCGGCGATGCGTAAGCGTTTCGGCGAAAAAATGTTTATGAATAAAGAGGCTTGGAAATTCCGATGGTTCAGTTGGTGGTCATATTTGGCTGTATTTTTACCAACACTGGCCATTATATTTTTACATCCGGACTTTGGGACCAGTATGTTATACCTTGGGGTGTTGGGTGTAATGCTGTTTATTGCCGGGTTACCTTGGTCGATTATATGTATGATGATTGGTGGTGCAGTTGGATTATTTTTCATTGCTTATTCAACAATGTCACATGTGCAAAATCGTGTAAATACGCTATTAACCGGAACCGGCGATAATTACCAGGTAACCCAATCCATTCAATCTATTCAACATGGCGGATTGTTGGGACGTGGTGACGATGCTTTTATAAAACAATCTTTGCCGGATGCACACACCGATTTTATCTTTGCCGCCATTGTGGAAGATTTGGGTGCGTTATTGGCCTGTGCTTTATTGGCATTGTTATTGTATGTAATTAATTTGTTGATACGTGACGCACTGCGTGCAAGGGATGATTTTGTTTTCTATGCTGTTGGTGGAACGGCGGCATTATTCGGAATCCAAATATGTATAAACCTGATATCAACATTACGTTTATTCGCACCAAAAGGTATGACATTGCCATTTATTTCATACGGTGGCAGTTCGTTAATAGCGTTCTGTTTGCTGTTTGGAATGGTGTTGGCAATTGTGCGTGAAGACAAATGGAAATAAAAACCCAAAGGGGGACATTATGAAAATATGGATTGCAACAGGTGGCACAGGTGGGCATGTATTTCCGGCCCTGGCGGTTGCATCTGAACTGGCCGAACGTGGACATAAAATAACAATATCTTGTGATGGTCGTGTGCATAAAATGGTTGCCGATGGTGCACCACATGGTGCAAAACGCGTTCACATCTGGGCGGCGGGTGTCGGTGCAAAAAGTCGTATAAATCAAATATACGCCCTGTTCAAAATTGGTGTATCGGCCGTGGCATTGGTTTTACGCTTTGCAATCAGTCGGCCAAATCGCCTGGTTGCATTTGGTGGATACGCATCTGTTCCGGCGGTGTTTGCGGCACACGTATGGAAAATACCAACATATTTACACGAACAAAATGCGGCAATCGGTCGTGCAAATCGTTTTTCTATGCGTTGGGTAAAAACATTGATGACCAGTTTTAATAACGTATCCGGAATTCCACAAAACAGCAATGTTCGTATAGTTTACACAGGATTGCCTGTTCGTAAAGACTTTATGGCCTTGGCCGGAACGCCGATGAAACATGAATCTAAAATCTTAGTTACGGGCGGTTCATTGGGGGCGACCGTTTTGGATGAAGTAGTTCCAAATGCAATTTTAGGTATGAAAAACAAAAAAATATTTGTAACCCATCAAACACGCCCAGAAAACGTGAAAAAGTTACAAAAATTTTATGCTGATAATAAAATTCACGCTAATGTATTATCGTTTATACGTGACATGGCAACGACCATTGCCGATGCAGATTTGATAATTGGCCGCAGTGGTGCCAGTACCGTCATAGAAATCGAAACAATCGGCCGCCCGGCTATATTGGTGCCATTGGCAATAAATCCCGACCAGGCGGCCAATGCGGCAAGTTTTGAAAAATTGGGTGGTGGTTTTTCTGTTCCCCAGGATAAATTTACACAAAAATGGTTAACCGCAACACTAAACGACCTGTTTGATAACCCATCACGTTTGGACAAGATGGCACGCCAACCGAGACCCCGGCCGAAATCACCCACAAAAATTTTCAATTTTTGCGGGGCCCGATACGCCGGGGTGACGATACCACTAACCACTGCCCACACACACTAACCACAACCCACAAATCACTATCTGCAATTCAAGCAGCAATTTTCATCAACAATTGGACCCGGCACACAATCAACAACCGGTATTGATGAATAATCAATCGTATTTTCAACATAAACGCGATTGTCGTTCACACGAACAGGTTCTGCATCACAAACAACGGTTGTAACAACCGCACGATGCGAACGCACCGCGTCATCCAACATTGCACGCATTGCATCCGGATTACAATTATTTGTGTGAACAGTATATTTATCAGCCATTGCTGAATTGGCCATAAAACCGACCAGGACAGAGAACATTAACACTTTTTTCATATTGACACCTTTTGTCTGTTCCCCTTTCCATACGGGCAATTTTAGCCCATATTTTTACGTTTGCAATAAAAAAAGCCGCCCTTTGGGGGGCGGGATGGTTTTGGTTGGTCAAAACACTTGACTACGCATCGACGTGTTTAAATGGGGCTTGCCGTAATATTGGATTAACTTGTGCATACGCTGTTTTTGCTAATGATACCACCTCTTGTCCAAGACAAGTTACTGGTAGTAATACCCAGGCTGCTAATGAACTTAAATGTCTGAAAAGTATTTCCATTATGTTTGACCCAACTATCGCTTGTCCGGAAAACTCTTCCTATGTCGGTAATGGGGCTGGTGAAGTCGGGAATAATCAATGTGTTTGTAACGATACGTATGTCGCAGTTAATGGAAATTGCGTAAGATGCGGTTATTTCGGAATTAATTCCACAACCAATATAGACAGCTCGTTTGGTTGTGAATCTACATCCAATTGGACATTAGCACAATACAATTCATTATTAAACAGCAATCGTGCTGGTCGGTTAAATCGTGTCGTTAACACAGGTCATCGTGCCGCTGGTTCATTCGTAAGTGTATCCGATATAAATGTAAATGATTCGCAAGTCAGTCGAATACGGGACCGTGTTCCCTATAATTATCTGTGCTCATCCATTTACGAGCGTTTAGATCCAAATGTCGAAGGAAACACCTATCATTACAGCGGTCAATGTTCCTGTCCGGATAGATACGAATGGATACGAACAACCAATACATGCAATGCGAATTAATCACTGGTGTTGGTTTTACAGGTATTGGTCGGTCTGTCCCAAATAAGGTTAGTGCTATCACATTCACATTTACCAGTGTAATGATTTGGATTGTCATCTGCTGTACTTATCATTCCAACATAATTCGCGTAGCACATATAACGTGCGAGTGTAATATCAAACCCAGGGTTGACAGGATTGACAGGGTTGAGTACACCTATTGCAGGGATTATTGTTGCATTTAATTCTCCCAATCTGGATGTTTGAACGACCCTGCGATTGACAGCCGCTCTGCCTCGATTACTGCCGGAATTTTGGGCATTGCTTGTATTGCTGACACATGTATAACTATAGTCATTGTCAGGTTCAAAAAAACGAAACCAAGTCGCATTACTACACGGTTCGCATACGGTTCCGTTTCTGACCGATACATAACCATTATTACAAACACATTGATTATTCCCGACTTCACCAGCCCCATTACCGACATAGGAAGAGTTTTCCGGACAAGCAATAGTTGGGTCAAACATAATAGAAATACTTTTCAGACATTTAAGTTCGTTACTGGCCTGGGTATTACTACCAGTAACTTGTCTTGGACAAGAGGTGGTATCATTAGCAAAAACAGCGTATGCACAAGTTAATCCAATATTACGGCAAGCCCCA
>CACYQE010000079.1 GCA_902776515.1 uncultured Pseudomonadota bacterium | reverse complement strand
TGTTTATCAACAACAACAGATGCACCAATATCTTCGGTACCTATTGTGTGTGAAACCTGGATTGCACGTTCAATGTTTTTCTTGTCCGAACGTGACGGTTTTGTTTTGGTTAATACACCAGCCTTTTGAAAAGTTAATTCTGGTGCCAAATCTTGGGCGGCAATAACCTGGAATCCCTTGTCTTCAATAACCTTGGTAAATGCGACAGCCATAGAATCATACCCCCGTTGATTTTTTAATATTTTGAAAAGTGCAAAAAATGTCCATAAATCCGGTCGTAAATCCGATAAGTTTGGGTGTCCCAATGCACCAACAAAAGTGATTTTTTTGATGTTACGTTTTTTTAATTCACGTAATGCCGTACCACCACCACCAATTCTAACAACCATATCAGGATTTAAACGTTTGTCATAAAAGTTTTTTAATCCAACAACAAAAACGTCCCAACCATTTTTGCGTAAAGCATCACGAGTGTAAAATGGTAAATCTAATGCACCCGCCACAATCGCAATTTTTTTATTGTTGTCTTTCATATCGTATATGGTAAGCCTAAAACGGACTGGAATCAAGTTTGTTTTTGTGTTACAGTCAAAAAAGTTGAATAGTTTGGGGTGTTGTAATGAAAACTTGTCCTTTGTTTTCCGTTTGTGGTGGGTGCAAATATGATTTTTCTGCACCTGATTATCGTGCAAAAAAACGCGGGGAAATTAAGCATTGGGAACTGACAGCAGAACCTTTTTGGACCGAACCCGGGTGTCGCAGGCGGGTGGATTTATGTTTCGCTGACGGTGTTTTGGGATTTTTTCAGCGTGGAACAAAAAATATAGTCCCTGTTCAAAAATGCCCATTACTGGTTGATGAAATAAACAAAATCTTACCGGATTTGGCTGGCTTGCCGTGGTCTGGGGCTGGGTCAGCACTGGTTACATTGTGTGATAATGGTTTGGATATGGCAATCACATCAAATGTCCCATATTTTTCCAAAGAATTTAAAGAATCGGTCGCAAAAATGGGCTTTTGGCGGGTAACTTGGAATGACGTAGTTGTTTCCCAGGTTGGTCGGCCGAAAATTACATTTGAAAATCAAACAGTTGATTATCCATCGGGGGCTTTTTTGCAACCAACGCGTGAAAGTGAAAATGCGATTCGTAAATTTGTTATGGAAAAGGCATCTGGGGCAAAGCGGGTGGTTGATTTGTTTTGCGGTTTGGGCAATTTCACATACGCATTGGGGGCGGATGGGTTTGATATCGCAGGGACGGGCATAAAGCGTGATTTGTTTAAAAAACCTTTGCCCGCAAAAACATTGAATAATTACGATTGTGTCGTTATGGACCCGCCACGTGTCGGTGCATTGGAACAAAGTCGTGAAATTGCAAAATCAAACGTTCCGCGTTTGATATATGTTTCTTGTAATCCAAACACATTTAAACGAGATGCAGATGTCTTGATTAAATCAGGGTATAAAATGACCGAATTGCGTGCTTTTGATCAATTTGTGGGCAGCGAACATTGGGAATTTGTTGCCGTATTTGAAAAATAAAAACCGCCCAAACGGGCGGTTTGTTTATTCTGCTTACGTAATACCCCGGGGCTTGCCCCGTGGGTGATTTATTAGGACATTTTAAAAGCACCAGCCAATAACATTTCTTTGACAATGTGATGTTTGATTTTCTTTACCGAGCAAACATTATATAACCACGGACAGCAGCAGCATCTTCACTGAATTTCCCAATTACACAACTGCATTCTTGTTTGTCACACTCGTGATATTCGACATTTATTTTATTATCAACTAGACCTTTGATTGTTTCACATGATGAACGTGACGTGTTGCATATTGTTGGCCACCCATCATACTTAACCTTTGTCGTTCCATGAACCATGAAACAAAATAAATCTGTCACATTCTGCACCGCATCTTCGCCATAAAATTTAAACACACGATAATCGGCACCACCACACGGGACAAAAGTGAATCCAGATTCTTTGAATATATCTTTTTCAACAACCTTGCAATCAAATCCTTGATATTTTGCGTATATATTTACAACTTCTGCCGATTTTATATGACCTTCTGGGACTTCATAATAGTTAGTAGCCTGTGTATCAATACAGTATGCTTCCTTGATTTGTTCGTCATCACTTTTACACGGATTGATCGGAATACAAGCGGATGTCTTTTCCACCCAAACATGGGTGCCTTTGTCTATCAATAATTGACAGAGCTTTTTGCGGTCCTCAACTGATGGACCATCAGCAAACGCAGACCCCATAACGGTTAATCCCGCCAGAACAGATAATAAAGTTTTTTTCATTCTTTCTCCTTTTTGTTGTCAAAAAAGATGGTCACATCATCAAACAATGATGTGACCATCAATAAAATATATAACGCAGAATTCCAGAGAGTTATTTACTCTCTCTCTCTCTCTCTCTCTCTCTCTCTCTAGGTTTCCGAGGGTTTTGTAAAAATCATATTCTTTCTGCATACGGATATTATATCATATTTTGTGGCTGGGGGCTAGTGGTTTGTGGGTTGTTAGTGGTTAGTGAATCGTCATACCGGCACCCTTTTCGTCACCCCGGCGTAGGCCGGGGTCTCGTTATCACCGCCCGAGACTAATCCGCGACAAAGCCGAACGGGACCCCGCGTTGCCGGCGGTATTTCCGAATGCCCTGAAAGGAAGGAAAGGAGAAAAAAGAAATGGGCATTCTAAACTCAGTTGGGGTCCAAAGTCCAGAGGAGAGAGAATGTAGGAGGGAGTCTGGAATCTCTGGGCCCCGCAGACGTTTAAAGGTCTGGTCAAAGATTTAACCTCTTTGACGAATCGAAATATAATACATTTTATTTTGTTTGTCAAGCATTTTTGTCAAAATAATTTTTTGGTCAAATATTTTGTGATAAAATCCTAGGAAATCGTGCTTGTTGAGCGTTTTGTGTTGGTTGAATAAAATTAGTCTGTATCAAAAAATTATTACACAATGTGGGGGCTGTTATGACACACGATGATGTTTGGCGGGCAATAGAAAGATTTGCATCAGAACACGGGATGTCTTGTTCTGGGCTGGCAAGGTGCAGCGGTTTAGACCCAACGACCTTTAATAAAAGTAAGCGTTGGTCCAAAGAAGGACAGCCACGATGGCCTTCGACCAACAGTATTTCCAAGATTTTATCTTCTACGGGGTCATCTATCCAAGATTTTACGAAATATATCGATAATCCCGAAAAACAGTTGTGATTTCTGTTTTTTATTGGACAGGTGGAAATATATTGATTATTCTTGATATATGTTATCGGGCATTCGTGTTTTTTCATCTGATTCGGTTTGGCAACAGATTTTGGCTGATTTTAATGCCACGGTTGTCCAAGATAAAATGTTCGCTGACGTTAATGTTGATGATTTACGGTTGAATTTACCGATTTCCCCGGCAAAACTTAAATCTTGTATAATGGATGCGGCTGATTGTGCCGGTGTATTAGAATCTATTTTCGGTCACCCGGTATCGTTGTCCAGATTGCAGAGTCAGATTGTAGTTCGCCTTTTTCAAAGCGGTGGTATGACTGCTGATGAACTAAAGGTTGCCCTGGGGTATGCAGAAAGTGCAAATACCCATACGGTTGACACTGCTATATATGGTTTGCGTAAAATTTTCGGTCATGAATTCATCAAAAACGACCAAGGGGTATACAAGATTGGCAGGATATAAAGTTTTGTCTTTTGATAAGATATCCAGCACACAAACATACGCCCACGATATGATTGCTTCGGGCGAGGCACGTGATTGTACCGCCATCGTTGCCCAGGCCCAATATGCGGGACGTGGTCGTTACAGACGTAATTGGGTTTCGCATCATGGTAATTTGTATGTCAGTTTTATTTTTAGCTGTGATGAACGCGATTCGCGTTTGGCGTATGCTGTTGCGGTCGCTATCGTTGATACAATAGCCTCGTATGGAATCAGGGCGGAAATAAAATGGCCAAATGATGTTTTGATTGATGGGAAAAAAGTTTCTGGGGTTTTAATAGAATACGCCGGACGTTTCGTGATTGTTGGCATTGGTATAAATGTTCTGACTAATCCGACTGTCGCGGAATACAAAACAACCAAATTGGCCGACTATGCTGATGTAACGGTTTTGGATTTGTTTAATCGTTTATCAAAAAATTTAGAAAAGTGGCGAAAGGCTGATTTTAATTCTGTGCGACAACGTTGGATGGATGCGGCCGCCGGAATAAATACAATGGTGAAATATCGTGGTGAAATGGTAAAACTAATCGGGATAAATGACAGTGGTGCATTGGTGGTCCGGCACAAAAACGAATATGTTTTGATTCATGGCGATGAAATTTTTATGTGATGAATGTCGCAGAAAACAGGGCTTTTTTATAAACATCTTGACTTTTATGGTGATTTGTGATATGATGTAGTCATCTCAAAAGGGGAATGATGTTCACACGTTGGTGTGAATTTTTTTTATGCCGCACAATTTTGTGCGGCTTTTTTTATTCAAGGAAAAAGTTATGCAACCGGAACAAATAAATAACAATACTGCAATGTGTTTGGCGGATAATGTGGCACGTGTGGTTTATGCAGAAACTTGTGCAAAATCTTTACGCGTAGTGGAAGCTTTGTGTTCAATGATTTTTAACCAATCAAAACAAAATAATGTTGATGTCGCAGATATAATTTCAGATAAAGAGCAATTTGAATCTTTGTGTGAAAATTCCCAACATCACAATTTATTACAAATCGATTCGTTATCACGCGAATTTCAAATGTGTTTACGTGTCGCTGTGCGTATGTTGCACGGAAATTTATCAGATATGTGTAATCATGCGACAAGATTTCATCGGGCTGAATTTTTACCCGAATGGGCGGTCGCACGTGGATACATTGCCGATATAGATGGTTTGTTGTTTTATTTGTAATTTAATAAAAGGTTACTGATGAATAAATTTATTCAAGGTGGTTTTTTTAAACGACAAAAAAACCAAATAATGTTTGGGGTTGGTGTGTTGTCCGCATTGTGTGCATATTTAGTTGGCGATTCGGATTTGTTCGCAATGTTGGAATCTGTTATCGCAATTGGTGGGGTTTATTTATTACACAAATCAAGCAAAAATAAAGGAAAATAAAAATGGAAAATGTCCCAGAAAAATTTTTGAACAAAGATGGAACACTGAACAGTGATGCGTTAATAAAGTCTTATACCGAACTTGAAAAGAAAATCGGAACAATGGTGTCTGTGCCAGGTGAAAAAGATGATTCGGTGGCACAACAAAAATTTTTCCGTGCGATTGGTGTCCCAGAAAATCCAGAAGATTATCCACACAGCGAACTGTTTGATGATGCAAATGTTCGCCAGGAATTTCATAAAATTGGTTTAACAAATAAACAAGTAGAAAAAATTTATGACATTGCACAAAATTTTTTGTCGCCTGTTATATCGGAAATTTATTCTTTGCGAGAAGAAGAAAATGCGATGTCAGAATTGAAAAAAATTTTTGGTTCTGATGAAAAAATGCACCAAGCTTTCGTTGCAATTAAATCATTCGGTGAAAGATTTTTACCGGCCGATGCTTTTGAAACGTTATGTGCTACACCCCAGGGAATACAAGGCGTTTACAAAATGATGCAATCAATGGAACCACGTGTCGAAACGGACAGTAACGCAAATGAAATTTTATCTGATGAAGGTTTGCGAAATATGATGCGAAATCCGAAATATTGGCGTGACCATGATGAAGAATACATAAGAAAAATTGAAAACGGTTTTAAAAAATTATATTCATA
>CACYQE010000078.1 GCA_902776515.1 uncultured Pseudomonadota bacterium | reverse complement strand
CCACAAACATTTATGAATGACAGTGGTAAATCCGTTGGTGCATTGATGGCTTTTTACAAGATACCGTTGGAAAACCTGGTGGTGATACATGACGATATGGATTTACAAATTGGTGATTTGCGAACCAAGGTCGGTGGCGGCAGTGCGGGGCACAATGGTATAAAATCAATAGATGCATCCGTGGGGCGTGAATACAAACGTATAAGGTTGGGAATAGGGCACCCACGTGATTCCGGGTTTGTTATGTCGCCGGTTGATTGGGTTTTGGGGCGTTTCCCGGATGAACAGTTGCACAACATTCAAACCACAATCAGGGAAATAAAACTGTTTGATTGATGTTTGTTTTTATATAAACCACACAAACATATCATTAGTAGTAGGAGGCGGGCACAAATGGGTAATCCCACTGTTCATATTCTATGAACCATGATTTTATATTATTATCTCGTGGCTGAGTAGTATCCGGTGCACCATAACGATATATTTGTTTTATCTGATGGGTGGTTGCGTCGTCTTCTCTGTAATATGATAACGGTCTGTATTTTTGTGCACCTTCAACATATGGGACCACCCTAAAATTTTCTTGATCTCGTTGTAATGGATATCTGGGCCAAACCCATGTATACTGATTGTTTGGTTTGACCAATACAAGTGTCCCATGACATTCTACACGGCGACCAGATGGATACGCATAGTTATTATTACCACCAATGTTGTCGTTAGTACCGGTTACTAAGTTATTATCAGAATCACCAACGCAAATAAGCTTATAACCATTGTTGGTGGTGAATCTTCATGATGAATATCATTTGGAACACAATAATTATTATCTATATTGGCCATACAGCAAACACCAGTTTGTGGGTCGGTATTACTTTGATTAATCAAGCGGTCTGAACCAAGGCAACAGTTGGTCTGAGAGTCGTCATACACCAGCATATGCGTTCCGGTTTCATGTGGACACAACATGTTGTCGAGGGTGGTTATGTTTTCAGTATCATCACCGGTTATACAAACTATTGTTCCTTCATCATCCATGTGAACAATCAGACCGTTGCAACGTGTGATGGTACAGCTCTTAGAACTGTCTTTGGTATTGGTATTGGTGGCAAACCATGACATCAAAGTTTCATAAGTTGATGTTTCTGGGGGTGATATAATTTTATTCTCTTCTGCGAAAGAATTCGGATTCTTTGCACAATTGCCCCAGATGCGTTCCGCAATGCGGCATTCAGCACAACGGGTGTTCATTGTTTCAAGTGTTACACCGCCACATTCGTTTTGGCATATATCATAAAGATCGTTTCTGCTAACACCATAGATTTCATTATAAAAATCGGTTAAACCCTTTAGTTCCATAATATTGGTTGTAACTGTTTGGGCCGAACCAGCGGTGTCAGCACTGGCAACGCATGCCAAAACTTCGTTCCAACAAGATGTTCTGGTTAATATAGAATGTCTGTTCAATGACAGGTTGACATCGTTGCACAGACCAAAATTACTGGACATAGAACGGCATGATTGAATTATACAATTACGACCAACCTGGGTACAACTGGAAATAATAGTGTCAAATGTTTTTGATGTGGCAATGTTGTGCGTTCCTTCGCCCCACAGTGTGTCATTCAACAGTGCCGAGCATGATTTTTGTATGTCTGAACACATAGTGTTTACGGTTCTGTCCGCCGCAACACCAAACACAGACAACGCACGTGCATCAAAATTATTTATCGATTCCGTGGCATCGTTCAAACATTGTGTGTTTAACGTTGTGCAGGCCTGGCGGATTTCTTCTAACTTGGCTTCTTGGGCCAATTTTATTTTTGCCAATGCATCTTCTAAAAATTCGTTCCATATTGAATCAGCGATATCTTGGCAATTTTCGGTTGCAGGTTCCAGTAATGTTTTCTTTTTATTTAAAAACGTTACAAAAGTGTTGTTGCTGGGAACGGTTGACCATTTTTGATTGGATTCTGGCCGCGTAAGCAACCCGGACAATTCTGATAAATCTTGGGTCAAGAATGCGTTGCCGGTCGTGGGGTCTATGTATTTACCACTTGTATCCAAACACTTTCCCAAATCTGTGCCGCAAATGGTTGTGTCGCTTAACATATCCAACATTTTTTTCTTACAGGTCAAAACATCGTCCGAATTTCGTTTCTGGTATGTGTCCAAACGAGATATGTCCAACAAGGCGTTACTTTCAAATACACGTGTGCGTGCTTGGTCTGTTTGGGTCTGATACGCCTTGGCCACGGTGTTACAATCTTGCTCTATCTGCATTTGATAACTGGATTCTATGATGGAAAATTCTTCTTCGGAACAGATTTCCAACGCCATTTCACGACATACGGGTCGTGCCGCCGCATATAATGCCGTCCCCGTCTTTGTTGTGGTTTCAGACCCCATAAAGGAATCAACAGAATCAAATATGGAATCAGTATCTAATGATAATGATATTGCACCCATGCCCAATGAACCTTCATCGGAATCAAAAGCCTTGTTCAATTTTTTGGATATTTCATCCAACATCTTTTTTGATTTGGTTTTATCTTCGGTTTCATAGAATGCGTTTTCGCCCTCGGTCGCGGTCATCATAGCCTCGACATCTTCGGCATCCATATTAACCGTAAGTAGACGTTGGTTGAAATCCAACATTTTATCTTCAACCTTGGCCAGTTGCTTTTTCACACCATCAAATTCGTTGACACGTGACGAGCAAGCACAACGTTTTAATTGGGCATCTTTGTTGGCACAAAATTCATCCATACATTGGGTATAAACCTCGCGACAATGGGAATAGTTCGCCATAATTGCACCCGTATCGATTGTCGCGGCCCGCGATACGCGTGTGGCGGATTTGCCACCGGTCAAACGTCCGGCCGTTCGTGTTGGAATTGCGGTTCGTGCCGTTGTTTTGCGGGTTGCCGCGGTGGATTTTGCAACACGTGATGTAACAGTTTGTTGCCCAGCGTTTCTGTCCGAAATAACCCTGGTGGTCGTGTTACGCCCAGACGAGCCAGTGTTGGTCAACGGAGCACGGTTTTGAACAGTTGTTCGTGATGAAGATTGGGATGAATTTGTTTTTTCACGAACGGCCGTTGTTCGACCGGTGATTCCGCGTGTTGTTCCACTTGATTTGGTTGTGGTTGAAACAGAGGGTTTTGAAAGGCTTTTTTGACGGGATTTTTGTGTGGGTGTGCTGTTGACCGCATCACGGCGAACAGCGGCACGTACCGTGTCGTCCGAATCAGTCGCACCTGGGGCCTGAAATGCAAGCAAACCAAGGCATAACACAAAAAATAGTTTAAAACCTTTCATCCCTTGTATTGTATGCTAGCAAAATAATGAATTTTTGGGCAAGAAGAAAATATAATTTTTTTGGTGCGGATAGGGGGACTTGAACCCCCACGGATTTCTCCACAGCATCCTTAGTGCTGAGCGTCTACCAATTCCGCCATATCCGCAATACTTATGTTAAAAATCTTGTGCCATTTTACAATAAGCATTTTTTTTTTCAATAATTTTGTGATATAATGTTCGCATAAGAATTATGTAATCAGGGAGACACCATGAAAAAAAATATGACTTTGTGGACGGTTAGTATGGCTGTGCTGATGTTGGGTGCAACAAAGGCAAACGCGGCTGGGACTTACTATATGGGGAATTATCAATCGCCCCAACAGAATTATTCTCAGATTGGTTATGCGACAATGCAACGCCCAATGAATGCATATAATAATGGTGTGGGAAATTATACCCAGGATACTACATATACCCGAACACGTGCCGTTGTGCCAAATAATGATGTTTATGTCGGTCAACAATATGCGGCATATCGGACCGGTAATGTCCAATCTCAACAGGTCAGACAAAAGGTCCAAACCGGACAAAATGTACCACAAACAAATAAATCGAAATTCAAATTAAATGCTGGGTTGGATCATGAATTTGCCATGTG
>CACYQE010000077.1 GCA_902776515.1 uncultured Pseudomonadota bacterium | reverse complement strand
GATTGTGGGTTTCTTTGGAAAACAAGAAAAAATAAAATGCCAAAAATTAAAAAAGTTTTGATTGCGAATCGCGGGGAAATTGCTCTGCGAATAATTCGTGCATGTCGCGATATGGGAATTCGGACCGTTGCGGTTTATTCAACTGTTGATCGTGATGCGATGCATGTTCAATTGGCTGATGAATCTGTATGTATTGGGCCTGGACCATCCAAGGATTCTTATTTAAATGAATCTGCGATATTGACGGCGGCTTTGTTGACCAATGCTGATGCGATACATCCTGGATATGGCTTTTTATCTGAACGTGCCGATTTTGTTCAAAAAGTTGAACAACATGGTCTTGTTTGGATTGGGCCTGATGCCGCAATGATAAACAAAATGGGCGACAAGGTTAATGCCAAACAGACGGCAATCGAATGTGGTTTGCCGGTTGTTCCCGGGTCTGATGGTGCCGTGGATACGATTGAAGATGCCTTAAAATGGGCTGAAAAAATCGGATATCCGGTAATGTTAAAGGCGGCGGCTGGCGGTGGTGGACGTGGTATGCGTCCGGTTATGTCTGCCGATCAAATGGCCGAGGCTTTTAAAATAACCAAAAACGAGGCTCGTAGTGGATTTGGCGATGATACGCTGTATATGGAAAAATTATTGTTGCATCCACGTCACATAGAGTTTCAGGTTTTGGGTGACAAACACGGTAATGTCGTAATCTTTGGCGAACGCGATTGTTCGTTACAACGTAAAAATCAAAAGGTTATGGAGGAATGTCCCGCGGCGGCCTTGACACAAAAACAACGCGATGATATGATTGAAATTTGTAAGCAGGCAGCCAAGAAAATGGGATATACAAACGCCGGAACGTTTGAATTTATGTATGAAAATGGCAAATTCTATTTCTTGGAAATGAATACCAGATTACAGGTTGAACACCCCGTGACCGAAATGGTTTATGGTGTCGATTTGGTTCGCGAACAAATTCGTATTGCGGCCGGTGAAAAATTGGGTTATACGCAATCCAATGTGATTCCCCATGGGCACGCAATTGAATTTAGAATTAATGCCGAAGACCCAGAAACGTTTATCCCGAATCCTGGGAAAATAACGCTGTATGCACCTTCGGGTGGGTTGGGTGTTCGTGTGGACAGTGCTGTTTATACTGGCTATACAATTCCACCAACATACGATTCTATGATTGCGAAATTGATTGTTCATGCTCAGTCTCGTTCCGCGTGCATAATGCGGGCAGAGCGTGCCTTGGATGAATTTGTTATCGAAGGTGTCAAGACAACGATTCCGTTACAGAAAAAATTGCTTGGGAATCGTGATGTCAGAACATTGAATTTTGATAATCATTGGTTAGAAGGTTATTTGAAAAAAGAAACCAAGAAAGAAACTAAAAAATAAAAAATGCCGGCATTTGCCGGTATTTTTTTTATTGTTTTTTGCGTTTTCTAAATTCATCCAACGATACAACGCGACCATCGTCCGGGATTGTGTTTCCAGAACCTTCAAATGGTAATTCTATGTCATTATCTGGTGCAGATGTATCCTTGGCTTTATGATGAAAAGATAACATAAAATCAACAGATGGATCTTTGAATTCAACCAATGCCGAAAACGGAACGCGTATAAAAAACGGTCGGCCATCAAATGTCAGTTGAACACCAAATTCTTTTTCCGAAACGTGCAGATTATTATACGAATATTGTAACACAATCGTCATAACATCAGGATATCTGATACGCAAAAAGTCCGGCAACACAACGCCTGCATCGTGGGTCCGGAATGTAATATAAAAATGCATTCCATCCCCAAGTCCATTTATCTGGGCGTGAATTAAAGCCTCTCGCACGACATTTTTTAATGCATTATCTAATAACAGTTCATAATCAATTTTTGCCATTTTATCTTTCCTTGCTATCCGAGTATATTATTTATTTGGCCATCAAGGCAAGCAACAAATACTGCATCAGGCACATCATGAAATGTTTCTGCATCCAATCCGGTTGCCCAGACCTGGGCTTGGGCATCCCCCAGTTCATTAAAAAGTCTGTGCCTGGCATCATTATCCAAATGTGCCGCAGCTTCATCCAATAAAATGATGGGTTTTTTCCCAGTTTTTGTATAAATCAGTTTTGCATGTGCCAATATTAAATTTATCAATATTTTTTTCTGTTGTCCGGTGCTGGTTAAATTTGCAGGTAAATTTAAATTGCGATTAAAAACACCAAAATCAGATTTATTAACACCATCCAGAACCATCTTGTCGTAAACCAACGTTCGGTTGTTTTTTAGATATGTCAGATAATTTCTTTCGGCGGTGGCCGCATTAGATGCAATTATATCTGATTCTATAAACCCATTAACGGATACGGCCGCATCTGTTAAAAAATAATTTATTTCACCAGCGTATTGAATTCTGGATGCGGCTATGGCGGTACTTGTTCCAGCGATTTGTTCATCCAATGCATCCAACCAATGTGAATCAGAACCGTTTTTTAATGCAAAAGCACGTTCTGACAGCAGTTTGTTCAGGCGTGCAATTCGACCGGAATGTGATGAATCAAAACTTGCCGCCAATCTGTCAAAAAAAGCCCGGCGTTCGGATGCACCTTCTGTAAAAATTCTATCTTCGCGTGGGGTTAACCAGACCATTCGTAGTTTTCCGCTTAATTCGGCAAGATTGGCATTGTCGCCATCTATTTTTGCATGTCTGTTTGTGTCGCCGGGGTTAAAAAAAACAGAAACATCACTTTCATCATTTAACAGTGCAAAAACAGAAAAACCACCGTTACCACCAAACCTGGCAATTTCGTTCATTGATGCACCACGCATTCCGCGGTCACCAGATAACATTGATACGGCTTCTAAAATTGCTGTTTTACCGGCACCGTTGGGACCTGTTATGATTATATTTTTGTGACCACTCGTCTGGATACGACAAGTTGCGTGATTTCGAAAATCTGTAATGGTAATTTGCTTTATCATAATGCAAAACGGTTCGGTTTTATTTCTCAGATTAAAAAGTTTAAACGCTTTTTGCAAGAATAAAAAGCGGCATTTGCCGCTTTTAAATCTGGAGGCCTAGGTCGGAATCGAACCGGCTTACAAGGATTTGCAGTCCTCTGCATAACCATTCTGCCACCAGGCCTTTGATAGTATCAAGGTTAGCGGAAAAAAAATAGCATTTCAACATAAAAAACTTGTTTTTTGCAAAGAAATCATAAATAATCCCGGTAGGCAAAAGACAAGAGAGAATGAATTTAAAAA
>CACYQE010000076.1 GCA_902776515.1 uncultured Pseudomonadota bacterium | reverse complement strand
GTGGTGTTATACATGGATTAGGATTTGATAGTTTTTATGCATCCGCTGATAAAATAAATATAATGAATGCAGAATATATATTGGCATCTGCATTAGAGTTTGGTGATACGCGTATTAAAAAAATGAAAATCAAAGGTATTTATAAAAACGGTGATTTTGAAACAACCAAACCATTTACACTTTCTATGAGTAATGTTGATGGTGTAGGTGCATTGTTTATTAATAATCGTGTTATGACAGGAACAATGGAATTTATTATGCGCGGAACATCAACCAAACCAACATCTATTGAAATGAGTATTAACGAATATGGCAAACGCATATATTCTGTATTAGATATAACAAATTCACTGGATATCGGGTATATGCGTGCATACATCCGTTCTCGCAAATAAATATATAAAAAATGCCGGTAAATACCGGCATTTTCTTTACTTTCTTATATTTAATTTTTCTTACGCACTTGAATATGAACATCGCGTAATTGCTGTTCGGAAACCTCATTTGGACTTCCCATCAACAAATCTTGTCCACGTTGATTTGCTGGGAATGCGACAATTTCACGAACACTGTCACCAATGCCCAAAATTTCAGACACCACGCGTTCAATACCAAACGCACAACCGCCATGTGGTGGCGCACCATATTGAAACGCAGTATATAATCCAGAAAAGTTCTTTTCAACTGCTTCGATTGGATAACCAGCAATCTCAAAACATTTTTTCATCACCTCTGGATTATAATTACGCAATCCACCACTGCAAATTTCAATACCGTTTAAGACCATATCAAATTGTGCAGCCTTAATTGTAAATGGATCACGTGTTGATAATTCTTCGATTGAATCAACAATAGGATAAGAGAACGGATTATGCGTAAACGCAGGCGCACCACCCCTTTCTTCATCAGGTTCAAAGAATGGGAAGTTATCGACCCAACAGAACGCAAAATCACGTGGATTTACCAAACCTAAATCTGCGCCCAATTTATTACGCAATTTGCCAGCCGCCTTTGCAGCAGCATCAACATTATCACAAATAAAGAACAACGATGAATTATCACCTGCGATTTCTTTCAATTTTGCGACACGTTCTGCATCTAACTTTTTTGCAACTGGTCCTTTTGGTTCTTCGGCAAACACGATATATCCCAGTCCACCAAGTCCCAATTCTTTGACTGCGTATTCACCCAATTTATCAAACCAAGAACGAGGTTTATCAGATGAATTTGGTGCCGGCACAGCACGAACCACCGCACCATTTTCAATTGCATTGGCAAAAATACCAAAATCAGACCCACGGAATATTTCAGTTACATCAGAAATCAAAATTGGATTACGCAAATCTGGTTTATCACAACCATATTTCAACATAGCATCATCAAATGATATATGCGGAATTTCTGGATACACGTTTGCATCTGGCGCAAAAGTTTTTACCATTTCCGGCATAATTGCCTCACCCACAGCTTGAATATCTGGCAAATCGACAAAAGACATTTCCATATCTAATTGGTAAAATTCCAACAATCTATCTGCACGCAAATCTTCGTCACGAAAACATGGTGCAATTTGGAAATATCTATCGAATCCAGACACCTGCAACATTTGTTTGAACATTTGTGGTGCCTGAGGCAGCGCATAAAACTTTCCATGATGCAATCTGGACGGCACCAAGAAACTACGCGCGCCTTCTGGTGAATCAGCGGTCAATAACGGTGTTTGGAATTCTGAAAAGCCCAAATCCCACATTTTATCTCTTAACCACTTCATCATTTTATTACGCATTAAAATATTATAGTGTAATTTTTCACGACGCAAATCCAAGAATCGATATTTATACCGCAATTCTTCGGATGTTTCTTCATCACCAAACACCTGGAAAGGCAAAACTTCGGCATTGGTTAAAACATCAAATTTTTGTGCCTGAACCTCGATATGACCGGTTGGAATTTTTTCATTTATTGCATCCAATTCACGCGCGACAACCTTGCCAGTAATTTTAATAACCGATTCCGGGCGAATTTTTTCCAAATTTTCATCCCCACCATCGAACACGCATTGTGTAATTCCATAATTATCGCGTAAATCCACAAACAGCAACGACCCATGGTCGCGTTTGCGATGTACCCAACCCGACAAAGTCACAATTTCACCAACATTGGCAATATTTAATTCGCCACATGTATGCGTTCTGTATTTAGATTTTAATGATAACATTTTTGGTCCCTTTTTTTATTCTTGTTCCCCAACGCCGTTGCAAATGGGTTTTTTATGGCACCAAATGAAAATTTTATATTTGGCACCCACATTAGAATTTTCGGGGCGCGAATATATACCGCGCGGTGCCACCCGAATTTATCACTTTACATTGGGTTTTGATGCCTCCATGGTTGTCAGTCATATCATTGGTACCGCGCCCATAAAATCATAATAGATTTTAATCACAAAAAACACAATTTGCAAGCATTAAAAAATCCCCATAAAATGGGGATTTATTTTATCGTGAATACCGTGATATTCTGAAACAACGCGTATACCACACTGGCTTTTTCTGACCATTTTGTGTTTCAAACTGCTGCACATAATTATCGGGCATTATAACAGGTTCCGAATATATTCTTTGACCAACATATTGATTAACAATATCCTTATCAAATCCCGCCAACAACAACAATTTGGTCAATTCTGCTGCTTCATCTGGATTCAAACAATCTTTATGTTCACCCAACAACAGATCTGTTAAATCCTTATGCTGTTCTGATGTCAAAGAATATTTTCCTGAATCTATTATATTTTTATGCATTCTCAGCATATCTTGCTGTGTAATTTTTTCATTTGATATTTGTGTTTTTACACCTGATTTTACACGCACTGTTTTTTTCGCGACATTTACTTTACCACCACCTGCGCACATTTCATGAATTTTACGCGATGTTATATGTGCCGCCGCCATATCACGAACACCGGTTCCGTGTGGTTTTGCCGCATTGATAACATTCACCAATTCTTTGATTTGGTCTGAATTTAATTCCGCACCATTTACAAAATTATTCAGCACATCAATATTATATCCATATGCCGAATAGATAAAATAAGTGTATGCAACGCGTTCTGCACTGATAGCACCCAAATCAACATTTTGCATACGATTTTGTATTTTTTGCAAAACATCAGATTTTTTATTTCCAAAGAATTTATCCAATCTGGAATCATAGAATTTATCAGACGATTTAACATTTGCATTATTTTTAACAACACTGTTCTCGACTGTTTTTTGTGCAACAAAATTATCACGCGCACGCGCCAAATCCT
>CACYQE010000075.1 GCA_902776515.1 uncultured Pseudomonadota bacterium | reverse complement strand
AAACAGCCCAGCCGCACACAACAAATCCAATATTCCCACAGGTTTGGATAAATCAACCTCTACCGATGGCATGTTTTCGGTATTTCCACCACCAAACAACGCAGCCGCAGTTTTTTCAGATTCAGTCGCCGCCACGGTTCCGTGTGCAATTTCCGTTGCAGCGAACGCCAAAATCTTTTTTGCTTCGTTTAATTCGGCACCCTGTAACTTTGCCAATTTTTCAATTTCCGATATTGGGATTTCTGTGAATAACTTTAAAAATTTTTCCACCAATTCATCAGGAATATTACGAAAATATTGATAATAATCATACGGGGACAATTTGTCTTCGTTAACCCAAACGGCATTCCCAGCCGATTTACCAATTTTATTACCCGCAGAATCCGTAATCAACGCGGTTGATAATACAAATGCTTCTTTGGCGAGTTTTTTTCTTATCAACTCTATTCCCATAATGGCGTTTCCCCACTGGTCCGCACCACAAAGTTGTAACACACAACCATATTTTTTATACAATGTTAAGAAATCAACAGCCTGAAAAGTCATATAATTAAACTCTAAAAACGTCATACCGTTTTCCAAACGCCGTTTTACACTTTCCATGGATAACATACGTGGAACAGTGAAATCAGTACCAAATTGAGCCAAAAAATCAAGATGACTGTAATTTTTCATCCAATCATAGTTGTCAACAATAATTGCATCTGATTCACCATCACCAAGACGTAAAAATTTTGAATAAGACTTCTTTAATCCCGCGATGTTTTTTGCCAAAGTTTCTTCGGTCATCATTGGACGACCGGTATCACGCCCAGATGGGTCCCCGATACGCCCCGTGGCACCACCAACCAACATCAATGGACGATGACCAAATTTTTGTAACCAACGCATCATCATCACCGGCACCAAATGTCCCACATGCAAAGAATCAGCCGTTGGATCCGAACCAAGATAAGCCGTTATCTTGCCATTGTTTAACGCATCATTCAATCCATCCATATTAGAAGTTTGGTTTATAAAACCACGTATTTCCAATTCGTGTAACAACTCGTTTTTCATAATTAAATCCTGTATTTTGTATAACAGAATAACTTTAACTTAAAAAGTCTTTTTTTTCAATTAAAAAAGCACCGTCATTTGACGGTGCCAAACCTATAAACTAAAAACAAGTTTAGTTCAAAGCATCTTTCAAAGCTTTACCAGGTTTAAATTTAGGCTGAATAGAAGCCGGAATTTTAATCGCAGCACCTGTACGTGGGTTGCGGCCTGTTGTAGCTTTGCGTTTTGCTGTTGTAAATGTACCAAAGCCAACGAAACGAACGTCGCCTTTCTTCTTTAATGATTTTGTTATTGTGTTAAACAAAGCATCCAAGCATGCGGCTGCAGTTGCTTTTGTTACATCTACTTCATTTGCGATTGCTTCAATCACTTGTTGTTTGTTCATATTGTTCTCCTTTCATAAATTTATTTAAGGTGTCCCAGCAGTCACCGTGGCAATGCCACCAAAAACCGAACCATAACGATTCAACTATCTTATTTTTGGGGGCATTGCCTGTGCTGCCTATACGAATCGTAGAGAATTCTGCCATTTATGTCAAGTGTATTTATTTTTGACAAATTATTTTGCCGAAATTGCACTGATTGGTGCAATCTTTGCACCGGGGGATGTTGCTTCGCAAAGCACCCAATTTCCGGTGGCACCACCAATATTTAACCGCACTGTTCTAAAATGATTTGGGGTCCATAACAACAACACAAGAATCACAATAGCCCACAACAACAACTTGGTAAAATCCCACGGTTTTGTGAAAGATTCTTTCTTAAATTTATCGGTTAACAGGTTTTGGTATATTGCCCAACCCCACACGAAAACCAAAATAATTCCACAAAAGAAAATGCCCATTGTTATATAATTAGAAAACTGAGACAACGATTTTGATATACCGTCCCAAAAATTATTCGCCGCAGGACAAACGAACAATGCACGCCCTGTATAATCCGCCGGTATTTGTAACGCCGCACCGCCGCCCAGCGACAGGTCAAAAGATGCCATAATTATAATCATTGTTAATAAAACAATCGTCAAAACCAATGTTTTGTTCATTTCTTAAATCCTTTCTTTTTTTATATTATACCATAAAAAACTAACCAATTGCAATTTTTCAAAGATTTATTTAATATCCATATTATGTTTACCAAGAAAAAACATCTTTTGATTGCTATTACGACCTTTGACCATGATGCACTAAGGGTTTCTGTGCCGATGCTGGGCTGTATTAAACAGAAATTTTCTGTATTGATTTACAACGACAATCCAGATATTCAACTTGAAAAAAAGCACATACGAAAACTGGGGTGGCGTGGCCCATTAACCATAATCAATGGTGACAAGAATTTGGGCGAACTGGGTGCCAGACTGGAAATTATAAAAATATGTTCTGAACAGCCGTTTGATTGGATTACGTTTATGGATGATGATGATATGATTATATCTGTTGATGTTCCAAACGTAGATGATAACATATTTGCTGTTCTGCAAGATGCACACATAATCAACACTTCACACGTTGAAGTTTTGAAAATTATGTTCACGCACGCCGTTCCAACAGATACCGATAAAACCGGTCCAAATTTTGATATTCGTGGGACATGGATTCGTCCAAAATACTTGAAAGAGTTTATAATGTTTTTTGAACCTTTGTCACAACAATTTAACCAAATTGCCAAAGGTATCAAAACAAGGTTTCCGACCGGGGCTGTTTTATGGCACGGAATAAATATCGCGGTGAAAGCTAACCATCCCGATGTGCATCCTATGTATATGAACCAAACGAATTATATTTCGATTCGGGTTGGGAACGCGAAATCTAAATACGGAATAAAAAATTGCCCAATTGATACCAAGGGCGATTTATCCAAAACAACAATTGAAAAATTTTCAGAATTGTTTGAACTTGCCGCAAAACAAAATATGGTTGCAAGTGATAAATAAAGTAATAAAATCTTCTAAAAATTAAAACCCAAGGTAAAGCCATGACATATAATGAAATAAGAAAACTTTTTCTAGATTATTTTCAAAAGCACGACCACAAAATCGTTCCATCTGCATCATTAATACCGAACGATCCGACATTATTGTTTACTGTTGCCGGAATGGTGCCATGGAAAAAGATTTTTCTTGGGACCGAACCTGCACCATATCCGCGTGTTGCCGATGTTCAAAAATGTATTCGTGCAGGCGGCAAACACAATGATTTGGAAGACGTTGGTGTTGATGGCCGTCATCATACGTTTTTTGAAATGATGGGGAACTGGTCTTTTGGCGATTATTTCAAAGAAGGTGCCATCCAAATGTCTTGGGATTTGTTAACCAATGTTATCGGCATTAATCCTGCACGTTTGGTTGTTACCGCACACGAATCTGATGATGAAGCCGCGAAACTATGGAAAAAAATT
>CACYQE010000074.1:1653-5109 GCA_902776515.1 uncultured Pseudomonadota bacterium | reverse complement strand
GTTTTATCGATAGATAAAACTATACATAATATACATTATACGCCTTTTACATATCGCTGCCCGACCGTACAAACAACAACAAAAAAACACTCTGTGGAATAAAAACACGTCCGTGTGCATCGTTGTCATAAAAACAAAAACAATCTACAAAAAATTCCGTAGTTTTCTTTTTATATCAATATGTTAATAATTATTTTTAATAAATTATTTTAACTTTTTTCAATCGATAAAAAAACATAAAAAAATACCGCCAAAAGGCGTTTTTTCCTAAAAAAACATGTTAAAAAACATCCAACTGCCCCACCCGACTATTTTATCACAAATATATTTTAATATATTGAAAAGTCTAAACTATTTCACAAACAACATTACATAAAATTTTATTAAAATACCGGTTTTTTACATAAAAACCGGCATAATTTTTATTCAAAAAGCGACTCAACATCATTCCATACTGGCCAACTGTTCTAATTGGTCCGCCGCTATTAACGCATCAATCATTTCATCCAAACCTTCACCACCCGCCAAGATATCATCTAATTTGTATAACGTTAACTTTATACGATGGTCCGTGACACGTTGTTCTGGGAAATTATACGTACGAATTTTTTCACTGCGATCACCCGACCCCACCATACTACGGCGAGACGATGTTCGTGCCGCATCTTGTTCCATACGCTGTTTTTCATATAATTTGGACCGCAAAACCGCCATAGCCGTGGCCTTGTTTTGAATCTGACTGCGTTCGTTTTGACACGTAACAACAATTCCTGTTGGAAAATGGGTAATACGAACCGCACTATCCGTCTTGTTAACATGCTGACCACCTGCCCCAGATGCACGAAAAACATCGATACGAATATCTTTTTCTTCTATAACAACATCTATGTCTTGGGCTTCAGGCATAACAGCAACAGAAACCGCAGACGTATGGATACGACCGCCCGCCTCGGTTTCTGGGACACGCTGAACACGATGAATTCCAGATTCAAACTTCATACGCCCATAAACGCCATCACCTTCTATTTTAAATATAACTTCTTTATATCCGTGCAAAGACGTGGCGTTTTCTTCGATAATTTCTATTTTCCACCCATGCCGCAACGCATAGCTTTTATATTGATTAAACAAATCGCCCGCAAACAGTGCCGATTCTTCACCGCCGACCCCTGCCCGGATTTCCATAATAACACTGTTATCATCAGCATCATCACGCGGCAACAACGCAATTTGCAACCTGCGTTCCACATCCGGCAAAGAATGTTTTAATTCTTCCAATTGTTCCAATGCAATTGTCCGCAACTCTGGGTCATTTTGCATTTCGGTTGCATCATCAATACCCTGCTTTGTCTGAAAATACTCGTCCACCAACGGCAAAATTTCCGCCAAATGAGAATACTCCTTGGACAACTTGGTTAATTCCGCCCCCGATACCTCACCCGAATTTAATTGGGATTGAATATCATCAGCACGCTTTTTAATATCTAATAACTTTTGCTCTATTATCATGACTTATTCCATTATTTTTACAGCTTCTGCGAGCGACAAAACTTGTTGTTGACCGGTTGCCATATTTTTGACCGCTACAACTTGTTTTTTTACTTCATCTTCGCCTATTATCACGCTGTATTTTGCACCAATTTTATCAGCATACTCTATTTGATTTTTAAACTTCTTTTCGGTATCCAAATACGCCAAAGACGGCATTTTTGCATCACGCAAAGCCCCTAAAACCTTTAATGCATAAGGCACGTTTTCATTCCCCATAACCAACACGACTGCCGTCACAGGTTTTTCAAACGGTGCCAAATCAATTTTGCCCATTTCCATCAAAGCGACCAACAAACGAGACACACCAACCGATGCACCAACGCCAATTATTTTGGTTTTTGAAAACTTTGATGCCAAATTTTCATATCGGCCACCGCCGCCAACAGCAGGCAATTCAGGATAATCCACAGAAAAGAATTCAAAAACAATCCCTGTATAATATGAATGACCACGCATAATTGATACATCTATTTCGGCATTTTTTACCCCCATAGATTCCAATAATTTCATAAACTCATCGAGTTCATTTATAGCAGAATCCAAGTTATCATTTTTGTTCAACATTGAACGATAACCGTTTGTAAATACAGATTCTATTTCGTTTGCGTTTTTTTCACCAACTACTTCGATTAAACCGTCAACAAAGTCGGAAATCTTGTCGCGTTTATCAATCAAAACGAACGCTTCACGGGATTGTTTTTCATCCAGCCCTAAATAATCAAACATCGCATTCCAAAAACGGCGATTTCCAATTTTTATTTTTACTTTACCGACTATATCAGATACAGACTGATACATCCGTGCCAAGGTCGCAACAATTTCCGCATCATAGTTAACAGACAACGATTGCACACCCAAAATATCTATATCCATTTGCCAAAATTCGCGATAGCGACCACGCTGAGGACGTTCGCCACGATAATTGCGTGCAAATTGATACGTATAAAACGGAAAAGTTAAATCATTCAGATGTCCCGCGACAAAACGCGACAATCCAACAGTCCCATCGTAACGCAATCCCATTTTTGTATCACCTTTTTGAAAAAGAAACATCTGTGTTTCAATTTCGTCCCAATTGTCCTTGTCCGACAAGACTTCGGCACGTTCAATTGCCGGCAAATCAAGCCTAGAATATCCGCTGTTACGTAAAACTTCCTGCATCCGCCTAGCACATTCATCAAAGCACCGTTGTTGTGCCGGTAACAATTCTATAAATCCTGACAAAGGTTTTGTTGGTTTTAATTCCATTTTTTATTCCTTATTCTTTTGTTATTATGGAAAACAGTACGCAATAACCGCATACACATTGTATCATATATTTTAAAAGGACGCTAGAAACACACACCCGCACGGGCGTGATGAAATTTTACATAAAAAACATCTTTTATGACTTGCATGCCGTCATTTTACACGAAAAATTTCGTATTTTCAATATATTTTTATTTTTTATTTAACCACTGAACGTTTTATTTTGGATAATTTGACAAACATATAAACATCTGCGGCGGCATACATCAGTAAATATACAGCCAAAACCCAAACTAAAACACCAATTGCTAAATTCGGCAACAATAACAACGTCACAGCCAACAAAATAAGCCCCAGTGATACAAAAAAGTCAATCCAATAATGTCCAAAACGCATTCTTAACATATTTATCGAAAAAAACATCAATCGCAGTGCATTCATCAAAAACAACACAACGAAGATATACATAACGCCAATCGTGGCCGCATACGGATACACACAAAAAACAATCCCCAAAACAATCCCCAACAACCCCAAAAACACATCAAAAGTCCACACACCAGCCCCATGCGATGATATAAACGCCCTGCCAACACGATATAAACCAAATAATATCAAAACACCACTGATTATGAACGTTACAGATGACAAAAATTC
>CACYQE010000074.1:0-1609 GCA_902776515.1 uncultured Pseudomonadota bacterium | reverse complement strand
TTTTTGCGTTCTTTTGATATAGTATTTATTTGTGAATTATTTTTTTTCATATCATTTTCCTTGAGATATTCTGCAGTGATGAATGATATCACAAAAAACATAAAAAAACAACATCTATACACGAACAAGACAAAAATCTTTGTTGCAACGCGGCTTTTTCGATTTTATAGTTTATTGTATGATTATATACACAGATTCACATTGTCATATAACCGCAAATCTCAACAAAAGCACACCTGTGCTGGGCCGAATTTGCAACGCGTGTCAAGAATCCCAGTGGGAACAATTGACAAGCCTTGCAAACGATAAAAATTTCGTATGTTTGGGCATTCATCCATGGTTTGTAAATGATTTGTCGGCTGGCTGGGATAAAAAATTATACACGTTATTGGTTAAAAATCCAAAATTAATGATTGGCGAAATTGGTCTGGATAAATATCATCCCTGGCCCGATATCCAGGAAACAGTTTTCATTACCCAAATGGAACTGGCATATAATTTAAACCGCCCTGTGCATATTCATTGTGTCGGTGCGTGGGAACGATTTTTACACATATTAAAAGAACTTGGCACACGCGTTCCGCTATTAACGGTTGTGCACAGTTTTAACGGCGATGTTGCCAAAATACCGGATTTTATTAAAAAATATAATATGTATTTTTCTTTTTCTGGGAAACAACTGGAACGATTTGATTCTGGGACCGCAAAACGCATTCAAGCCGTTCCAAATAACAGAATTTTAATAGAAAGTGACACCGAAACAGAATCAAAAGAACTTTCAGAACTAAACAAAGCACTCGTTGGAATATCAAAAACAAAAGAGATTTCCCAAGATGTTTTAAGCGAACAAATTTATCAGAATTTTCAAAGGGTTACACAAAATGACTGACCGTTTACATCGAATTCGATTGTTATTGGGTGACGAAAAATTACAAAAATTGCGACATTCCACCGTTATGGTTTTTGGCTGTGGGGCGGTTGGTTCTTTTGCTATCGAATCATTGGCCCGCAGTGGCGTTGGAAATATAGTTGTCATAGATTTCGATACCGTTGACGAAACAAACATTAACAGACAATTGTTCGCATTGGATTCAACCACAGGACAAAAAAAGGTCCAAATCGCAAAACAACGCATTTTAGACATAAATCCACAAATAAATGTAACCGCATTAGATATGTTTTTTGATGAAAATTCAACAATAGATATAATTCCAGATTTTGTAATTGATGCAATTGACAGTGTTCAATCAAAAATAGCTCTGTACAGATGGTGCCAATCGAATCGGATACCTTTTATTTCCAGTATGGGTGCCGCACGCAAAACAGATCCGACCAAGATAAAGATTGATAAAATTTCACGGACTTTCGCCTGCCCCTTGGCTGCATCAATACGCAAAAAGGTTCGCGAATTAAAAATCCATGATTTTTCTGTGGTATTTTCAACAGAAACCGCTGTTCCACATCATAAAACAGATAAAGATTTCGGTTCTATCATTACTGTAACAGGTACTTTTGGCTTGGTTGCCGCAAATTATGCGATACAGCATCTGATTAAATAATCTTGTAATTATTCAAAACGATAAATCCGAACGTAACTTGTAGAACTTGT
>CACYQE010000073.1 GCA_902776515.1 uncultured Pseudomonadota bacterium | reverse complement strand
GTCCAACGTATTTTAGGTTTCTGTATTCTTGGGGTAAAATGTCATATATTGTTTTACGTCCATTCGGGTCAGATGTGGTTGTAACGGTGTTTATTGGTTTATGAAAAACATAGAGTTTTGTATCCAAACGTTTTTCCAGTTTTTTACCATCAATTGCGACAATATCTGATTCTTCAACAAAAGATACGGGTGTCGTTACAACGACACCATTGACGGTTACTGCACCACGGGCAATTAATTCTTCGGCTTTGCGGCGTGAAGCGGCACCAGTATCTGCAATAAATTTTGCTATTCGTATTTTCATTTTGTTATTTTTCCAATTGCGACAACGGCGGCGACCTCGGCCCGCAGAATTGTTTTGCCAAGTGATATTCCGTATGAACTGGCCCTGTCAAATGCGGCGAATTCCGCATCAGAAAAACCGCCTTCGGGGCCAATAAATACAGATTTTATTCCTGATGGAATATCGGTGTGTTCTTTACCGTATGCAAAGCGTTCGTCTGCAAAACAGATGTTTTTTAAATCTAGTTCAGAAAATTTTACAGGCGGATAGATTTTTGGAATGCTGTTACGGTTAGACTGTTCCGATGCTTCGATAACAATTTTTTGCATACGTTCCCAATTTACGTGGTGGGCAACTGTGCGTTCGGTAATAACCGGTTGAAAACAAGCAACGCCCATTTGGGTTGCCATATTTAGCATATCATCCAGCTTTTTGATTGGTGCAAAAAACAACGTTATATCACCCGAGGGGTCTGTATGATTGGTTTTTTCACCAATAATTAGGTTACGGCCATCCTGGGTAAGCATAGCATGAAATTCGATTCCGGAATTAAAACACAGACAATTCTTGGTTCGCATAACGTTGGTTAAATAATGCGATAAGGCTTTATCTATTGGAACAATTTGTCCCTGGTTTATTTCCTTGTCAATAAAAATTCTTGGGATATTTTTCATAAAAAGAAATTTCCTGACTTTATAATTGTTAATTTTTCTGATATAATCATAACACAATGGTACAAAAGTTCAAGATTTTATCCGCAGGAAAAGACAGTAGAGGGTTGAATATATTCAAGTCCAGTGCTTATGACGAGCACGAACAAACCCCTATGGCCCAGGTTTTTTGGGCTATACGTTGGAGTGTTATTGTTTGGCTGATATGTGCATTTGCTTTTTGTTGTTCTTTTATTCTTGAACATATTTGGCGGTATGGCTGGTCAATGGCCACATTTGCGTGGATTAAAATTTATTTGGCAAATTTGGTTAATTCGTTTGGCTTTTCCGCCGTGGCAGAGGTTCCATCTTGGGCTGTTCGTTGTTTAATGAATCCTGATTTTGCGTGTATCGTTCCGTTGTTGCCTATAATTGCATACTTTGTTTTAACGGATAATACGTTGAAGACAGAATTTAATCCGCACGGCAAAGATAAATACGATAAAAAATCATCACGTGTTGCAAACGAGCAAGATGTTAAGAAAATGGGATTATTTGATGGTTTTATGATGGTTTTGGGGTATTTCAAGAAAAAACCTTTGAAATTGCCTAAAACATTATCGGTTTTGTGTTTGGCACCTCCGGGAACCGGTAAAACCCAGGGTGTGGTGTTACCGACAATTTTTGAATGTGATGATGTGTCAATGGTTATAAACGACCCTAAACCCGAAGTGGACAAGGCTTCCAGTGGTTATCGTGCAAGTAAGGGTATAGTGTTTATTATGAATTGGGGTGGTCAAGACGAACCGGAAAAAGGTGTTTATTATCCTTCGTGGAATCCTTTATCACCTGGGCATATTCCATTTAATACAGAACAACGCGAATTGTATGTTGATTATATGTGTGACGTTTTGGTGCCTGATGCCGTGGGCAGCAGTGCTGACCCCCACTGGACACAATCTGGGCGTGCCGGTTTGGCGGGCTTTATACAATTTATTGTGTCAAAAATTGAACGTGCCAAAGCGGACGATTACTTTTATAGCCGTCTACAGGCGGGAACATTTGATGAACAAGATGCAGCGGTTTTGTCTGATTACTACTTTTCAATGGTCAATGATCCAAATGCGTTTGCTGCCCAGGCTTTGATTAAAAACGGCGAATTAAATGTTAACAATTATGTTCATGTTGGAACGTGGGCGAATATACCAGCAATGTGGATTGGTAAAGAGGCATCTTTTTCCATGATGCTTGATTGGATTACCGAGGCACAAATCGCCGTTGCAAATGATTTGGCGGAACGTCAAAAACAGGGCGATCAAACCGTTATGATGGCTGACCCAATGAAGGATTGGTTGGAAAATTCTGTAAACGAAGCACGTGCATTTTCATATTCTAATCGTGCTGTTGCAGAATTAACCAAACTGGCAAATACACCGTCAACGGAACGTGGGTCTATTTTATCAACAATTTTGACGGGGCTTGGAATATTCAGAAACGCGGCTGTGCGTAACAGAACAAGCCATTCCGATTTTCATTTTGCTGATATGCGTGGAATGGTTGATCCGGCCGATGGAAAAATGAAGCCAGTGACGGTTTATTTGTCTATTAATATGGTTGATGCCAAGGCTTTGAATCCTATTACGGCAATCTTTATTGAAACTATGTCGAACTTTTTGTTGGCAAATGCCCCTGATACAGTTGGACGCAGCGGTGAAAAAATGGGGCCGTATCCGGTATTGTTCTTGCTGGATGAAATGCCGAAAATGCAAAAATTGCAGGCCGTTATCCAAGGGCCCGATGTTGGACGTAGCCAAAAAATTTCATACCTGTTTATCGGTCAGGATTTGCACCAGATTGCTGAAAAATATGGTAATGATGCATCTGCTACATTGATGTCAACAACGGCGGCCAAGGTTGTTTTGCGTCAAAATGATATTGATACCGCAAAGCGTTTCGCAGAAATGATGCCACGTAAAATCACAATGAAAAAGGAAAAAGGCCCAGATGGTAAAGAGGTCGAAGTGCCCAAAGAAGAACCGGTGTTCAGTGAATATGATATTTTAAAATTAAAAGATGCCAAGGATGATAAACCGGGTGAAGTTCTTATTCTTTACGAAGGTTGGTATCATCGTCCAATCAAGGCAGAGTTGCGATTTGCCTATGCAGACCCGAAATTGTCATCTTATATAAAAATGGGACGTTCATCACCATTACCTGAATTTTTGGTGCCAGTGCATCATGCAACATTGGAATATGCCGGAACACCAAGATTTTATAATCCTCAAACCAAAGAATTGAAAGAATTAGTGCCGGTAAATAAATAAAATGTTTTTTAGGCTTTTAAGGTTTTTTATTGTGTTATTGTTGTTGACTGGGTGTGCAAAAACAGTTGAAACGCATCTTGATTTTGTGCGTAAAGATTTTTTGCAAAACGACAAAATAGAAACGGACTTTTCGGGCAAAAATAATTTGGATTTGTTAATTACTGCCGATGGTTTATTTCATGCTGGCGATTATTCAAATTCTGATGCGGCGTATGAAGAATTCAATAAAAAGAATACT
>CACYQE010000072.1 GCA_902776515.1 uncultured Pseudomonadota bacterium | reverse complement strand
TTCCCCGGAAACGCCTGCGTTTTCAGCAATCTGGGCACACGGTGCAACCAAGGCACGGCGAACAATATCAACACCAACATTTTGGTCGGTATTCGCACCATTCAAATCCTTTAATGCATTAACAGCACGAACCAATGCGACACCACCACCCGCGACAATACCATCAGACACCGCCGCACGTGTTGCCGCCAAAGCATCATCAACACGGTCTTTCTTTTCTTTGACTTCAACTTCGGTCATACCACCAACTTTGATAACAGCAACACCGCCAACCAATTTAGCCAAACGTTCTGCTAATTTTTCACGATCGTAATCACTGGTAGTGGTGCTGATTTGTTTACGAATTTCATCCGCCCGTGCCGAAATTGCATCTTTGTCACCGGCACCATTTACAATCAACGTAGAATCTTTTGCAACAACAACACGTTTTGCCGACCCTAATACCGCCGGGGTAATGTTGTCAAAAGTCATTCCCATATCATCAGAAATAACCGTTGCACCAGTTACTATTGCGATATCACGCAACATTTCTTTACGGCGGTCACCAAACCCCGGTGCCTTGACCGCACAAACTTTTAATCCGCCACGCAAACGGTTTAACACCAAAGTTGCCAATGCTTCGGATTCAACATCTTCGGCAATAATCAATAATTGGCGACCCTGTTGTGCAATCGGTTCCAAGATAGGTAACAAAGCCTGTAATCCGGTAATTTTCTTTTCAGAAACCAAAATTTGTGCATTATCCAATTCCGCCAACATTTTTTCACTGTTGCTGACAAAGTAAGGTGACATAAAGCCTTGGTCAAATTGCATACCTTCTACAACATCAATTTCTGTTTCCAAACCCTTGGCCTCTTCAACAGTAATAACACCTTCTTGGCCAACACGTTCCATCGCATCAGCAATTTTTTTACCAATATCAGAATCACCATTTGCCGAAATGGTTGCAACCTGGGCAATTTCAGAACTGTCACGCACCGGTCTTGCATGTGATTCAATATCCGCAACAACTGTATCAACCGCAATATCAATACCACGTTTAACATCCATTGGGTTCATACCCGCGGCGATAACACGGCGACCTTCACGCACAATTTTTTGTGCCAAAACTGTCGCAGTTGTCGTTCCGTCCCCGGCATCATCCCCGGCCTTTTTGGCAACTTCTTGAATCATACGTGCACCAATATTTTCCGCAGGGTCCGCCAAAGAAACAGCCTTGGCCACGGTAACACCATCCTTGGTTGCAACCGGTGCCCCATAAGATTTATCTATAACAACCGTCCGACCTTTTGGGCCCATAGTAATCTTTACAGCATTTGCTAATTTGTCGACACCTGCTGCTAGTTTATCTGTATCAAAAACAATATCTTTTGCCATCTGGTAACCTCTTTAATCTAAAATTCCTAAAATATCAGTTTCTTTGATAAGAACAAAATCTTGTCCGTTAATTTTAACCTCGTTCGCAGAAGCCGCCCATTTTGCAAATAAAACAACATCGCCAACACGAACAGACATTGGAATACGGTTTCCACCATCAAACACGCCCTCGCCCACGGCAATAACACGTCCACGTGAAGGTTTTTCCTTGGCTGTATCGGGAATAATAATTCCACCGGCGGTTTTATTCTCTTCTTCAATTCTTTCCAACAAAACATAATTATTTAACGGTTTGAACATAAAAAACTCCTCTTAAAAACTGTAACAAAGAGATTGCCACACGGACAATTTCTTTGGTTCATGAATAAGTATAGTGCAATAAATCGGGGTTTCAAGTGTGTTGATTCAAATCCCCTGGAACAAAAAAAGCCCCGAACGGGGCTTTGAAATTATTTGTTACCTTGTTATTTCTTGCTTGGCAAACATGCGACAACGAAATTCATTATCACAAAAGCAATCACAAACACGGTGTAAATATACATATCTGTTGAAATATAGTTGTGCATCAACATACCTTGCCATACACCACCACGAACCAATGGTGCCCCCCAGAATATGATATACGGGATGAAATACAACCATGCCGACAATCCTGCATCGCGATAACGGCGCAATGCCAATGCCAAACCAGGAATGACCATAACCAAATTAACAATCATTCCGACCAACGGACCAAAGAACATTGAACACAGCCAATTCACCAAGAAAATAAACAAAACACCAAACCAAAATTCACTGCGTGTGGAACGGCCAGAAAAATTAAAATACCCCAACCAAAAATTACGTACAGCCTGAATTGGTCCAACCATACCGCGTTTTTCAACCTTTGCAACAACAGGTTCAACACGAACAGCAGACTTTTTTACAACTGTCTTTTTGGTTGTTGTTTTTGTTGTCTTGGTTGCGACACGTGCATTTTTCTTTGCCGTTGAAGCTTTTTTTACAAACGTTGATTTTTTTGTTGGTGCCATATTATACTCCCTGTTTTTTTGATTTTTACGACAAGTATTATATCTTATTTTTATACCCCAATGCAACAATAAACATTTCAACAGAATCTTTTCGTGATGCCGCCGGTTTAATATGATGCACAGATTCGAAACGTTGTTTTATTTGTTTTAACAATTCGTTTGTAGTTCCACCGGTAAAAGATTTTGCGACAAACGCCCCACCCGGTTTTAATGCACGACACGCAAAATCGAACGCATATTCTAACAAAACCATCTGACGTAAATGGTCGGTCTTTTGATGTCCAACCGTATTTGGTGCCATATCAGAAACAACAACATCCGCAACACCAGCCGATTCGTCCGACAGACCCAATTTTTCTTCTAACCAGTGTAAAGCTTCGTCACTTGTAAAATCACCACGATAAAATTCGACATTATTTATTGGTGTTATTTCCAACAAATCCATCGCAAAAATTTTTGTTTTAGGAAAAGTTCGTGCAATAAATTGCGACCATGAACCCGGTGCCGCCCCTAAATCAACAACTGTCTGACCGTTTTTCAAGAAATGGTAACGTTCGTTCATTTCAATCAGTTTATATGCCGCCCTTGCACGATAACCATCGGCATGTGCACGTGCAACATAGGGATCGGCGGCCTGACGCTGAATCCAAGCCGCCGAAGATTTTTTTGCAGCAATTTTTTTATTTAATATCTTCATTTATTTTGCACCCGGAAATCCACCACCTTGGGCCGACTGCATTTTTTGCATTACAGCCTCCATACCACCCATACGTTGAATCATCGCCATTTGCTGCTTCATTTTCAAATACTGTTTTATAATATGTTCTACTTCACGAACAGTAACGCCAGCGGTTTCTGCAATACGGTTTTTTGCATTAGCAAAAATCTTTTCTGGGTCGGCACGTTCGGTTGCGGTCATAGCTTCTAAAATTTTAATTTGTGCATCGACACTGCCGTCTTTGATTTTTTCCTTCATTGCATTAACAGCCCCCGACATTCCCGGGACCATTTTCAACAACCCACTAAAATTGCTCATCTTTTTAATTTGTTTTAACTGGGCCAACATATCGTTCATATCGAACTGACCGGACATCATACGTTCGGCTGTTTCCTTCATACCCTTGGGCATTTTTGGTTCTTCCCCAGAACT
>CACYQE010000071.1 GCA_902776515.1 uncultured Pseudomonadota bacterium | reverse complement strand
TTGAATTTGGAATAATTTGTGCTATAAGTGAAAGAAAGGCAAAAAAATGAAAATAAAATGTGATGTTTGTAAAACAGAATATTCTTTGCCGAACGTGTCTTCGGGGATGGTTCGTTGTGCGGTATGTGGCAACGTTTGGCATTGTAACAAGCCATCGAACAAAAGTGCACTGATGGTGTTTTTTGCATCTTTGTGTGCATTGTTGGCCGCGACTGTTTTTGCGGTTGCTGTTATTGTTACATCGCGGCACGATAATCCTAAAAAGATGCCGTTGGTTGCGACATTGACGAATGTTTCGACAATTACTGATGATTCTGGGGCTAATCGTTTGGTTGTAAACGGAACTGTGACGAACAGGTCTGATGATATTTATGGTTTGCCTGATTTGATAATTATTTCATACGATGCCAAGGGAACACCCCTTTCACACCAGCGTTTTATGCCATCTGCGACATTGTTGGATGCGGGTCAGTCGGTTAATTTTTCGCATACTTTGTCGGGCGATGTATCCGGTGTTAAGAAAGTTACGGTTGAATTAGCAGAATATAAACAAGGACCGGAAAAATGAAGAACACACTGTTTGCATTTTTATTGCTTTTAATGCCGTTTGCTGCATTTTGCGACAATCAAACGCCACCACCGGTGCCACGTGTCAGTATTTTCTCTACAACAACCGATTGGGCGGCGTTGACGGGTTTGCCGTTACGTCAGTTTGTTGGTGATTTCAAATGGTCAAATTCTGATGTTAAACAGGGTATGGTATTGTATTACCTTGACGCGTTTCCTTGTTATGGCGAGGCCGACAGTGTTCGCATTTGGTTGGGGCCACAAAAACAGAGCGAGGGTAAGTTGCGTCTTGTATGTGTTCATGCACCGAAAAATATAAGTTTTACTTGGCGTAATGCGAAACGTGATGCGGACCAATCTGCCAGCACTGGCATTTTAAATTGTCCGGTCAGTGGTGAACGTGAATTGGACATAGATATTTCGAAATGCACACGTGGTCCTGAATGGTCTGAATATAAATAGGGTATTGTTTTATGTCTGTGGTTCATGATTTTGTTGTTGCTGATTCAGATTCCGGAACACGGTTGGATAAATACCTGGTGTCAATGTTGCCTGATTTTTCACGCAGTGAAATTCAGCGTTTTAATGTTTTGCGAAATGGTGTGTCGGCTAAGTTTTCGGAAAAAATTCGCCCTGGGGATAAAATTTCTGTTACGATTCCTGATGTAAAAACCGATACAGCCACCGAAAACATATCGTCTGACTTTGATTTGGATATTTTGTTTGAAGACGATGATATAATTGTTGTGAATAAACCGCGTGGTGTTGTTATGTATCCATCGGCGGGAAACAAAACCGGAACGTTCGTTCAAAACATTTTGTCGCATACGCATTTATCTGCGTTGGGCGGTGAAACGCGTCCTGGGGTTGTCCATCGCTTGGACAAGGATACCAGTGGGGTTATGGTTTTTGCGAAATCTGATGTTGCTTTTCGTAATCTGGTTCGTGTTTTTTCCACTCATGATTTGACCCGTAAATATGTTGCATTTGTTTGGGGTGTTCCGAATTGGACGGGGGCGGAAATAACTGGCAATATCGCCCGTTCATCCCGCAACAGACAGAAAATGACAATGGTAAAGTCGGGGGGAAAACCAGCCCACACGTCCGTAGAATTATTGGATGCTTGGACACGTCCGGGGGTGTCGTTGTTTCGTTGCACATTGTTAACGGGGCGAACACATCAAATACGCGTTCATTTATCGGCACATGGTTTTCCGGTGTTGTGTGACCCGGTTTATGGCCGTGGTTCGACCAGATTGGGTTCTGTCCGCGATGCGGATTTGTTGGACTTTTTGAAAACACATAATGGTCAAATGTTGCACGCCCAGGTATTGGAGTTTGCACATCCCGTAACCGGTGAAAAAATGCGGTTTAAAACGGATTTGCCGGACGATATGTTGGAATTGCGTGCAATATTGGATGGGTGTTAGTGGTTAGTGGTTTGTGAATCGTCACCCCGGGCTTTCTTCTTCGTCACCCCGGCGTAGGCCGGGGTCTTGTCAGACTTTGTTGTGGATTAGTCTCAGGCGGTAACGTGGAGATACCGGCCGAAATCACCCACAAAAATTTTCAATTTTTGCGGGGCCCGATACGCCGGTATGACGATTCAATTTTTGTGGGGCCCGATACGCCGGGGTGACGTAAAAAAGCCGGGATGACAAAGAAAAGAAATAATACTACCTACAACCCACTACCCACTAGCCACATTTATACATTTTTCTCTTTATTTTATTTTGCTTATATGATATCATAAGGTGATACTAGAAGGGGGAACCAGAATGAAATCTCTGAAAAATATTGTTGGAATATTGCCAGTTTTGTGCGTAATTGATCCGTCTTTTGCGGCGTTGCGGACCACGGGGCCTGCGGCTTCTGGCCGTGGCGACAGCCGTGTTGGCATCGTTACCGCGTCCCAGGCGGCGGCACGTCGTATACCGACAATGGCAAGTGGCAGCAGTGTTTCATCCGGTTCGTCAACCAGCACTTCAACAACTACGACCAAAAGCACGGCCGAAGATGAAGCCGACTGTATTTCAGATTATACGGATTGTATCAAGGGTGCGGACGCATGTAATTCCGACTTTTCTGAATGTGTGAACACTGATTTGTTCCATGGTAAAATGCCCCAGTGTAACAGTGTTTTATTGCGTTGCCCGGCATCTGGTGTGCAAAAGTTGTTTGGCACAACATCTGTTACTGCATTGGGTCAAAAAGATAGTGTTGGTTTTAGATACCCCGATACCAACAGTTTAATGCGTCAGGCTATTGATGCGGGTGAAATCAATAATCGTTTGGATACGGGTTCCTGTGTTAAAAAATATATGTCCTGTTTGCACAAGGATAACGTGTGTGGTGCGGATTTTGAACTTTGCACATCCGATACCGAATTTACGAAACAACGTGTATATTGTGAATCCACATTGGCACGTTGCCAGACCGAGGGTAAAACCAAATTGTTCGGTTCCGCAACAAAATTGGATACACCTGCCGCAAACAGTCATGTTCGTATCGCAATCACCGAGGGTGGGGAATTGGCGGCGGTCAATGCGGTTTCAACATGTTACAAGGTTGCCGACAACTGTTTCCTTAATGCTTGTGCGGTGAATCCATACAGATGTATTTCTGGGACAACCGCAAAAATGATGGCCGAGGCCGAAATGCTTGCGGATTCTGGTGCGGAAAATTCCAATGCACTAATGCAATCAAAGTTTATAAGTAATGCACGTGATTTGTATCAGCGGCTTTTCGCCCAAAAACCGGACGACCAGTTGTCGTGGCTTGGTTTTGATGGCACCGTTGGAAATGGTTCAGATGGTGATTTAAACAGTACCGCAACTGACAAGGATGTTTCCGGATATATTCAAAACGTATGTATGGATACGATTGGTGCAAATAAATTCTGTCACATGACATTTAATGATAAAAACACCATGCCGACCGCCCGTGATTTGGCTGATCCTGATACACGTTTTGAAATCTTTTCTGCGGCATACAGTGATC
>CACYQE010000070.1 GCA_902776515.1 uncultured Pseudomonadota bacterium | reverse complement strand
AACGTTGGATTAATCACATCCAAAACACATAAAAAAAACACCGCTTTGCGGTGTTTTTTTGTGGTTAGTGTTTAGTGGTTTGTGGGGAGTGAATCGTCATACCGGCGAAAGCCGGTATCTCGTTGTTACCGCTTGAGAATAGTCTGGAATGCACTATCCGACACCAAACTACCTCACCGCTTTCAGCGGTCCTCCCCTTCTTTGAAAAAGAGGGGGTGGCGGGTAGCACCCGCCGGGGTAGTTTGTTTAATAATTACTTGAAAAATTTTTCGACTGAAATATCATACAAATAAAATGAAAATACCAGTTAATAAATCATTACACGAGAATGCACGCTATTTAAGAAAAAATTCTACTCTGTCCGAAGTTGTTTTCTGGAACGCTGTAAAAAACAAGCAAGTTTTCGGATTAGATTTTAATCGTCAAAAAATAATAGGTAATTACATTGTTGATTTTTATTGTGCGAAATTACAACTGGTTATAGAAATAGATGGCTCTTCACATGATAATAAACAGAAATATGATGCAAATCGTGATAAGTATTTAAAATCTTTGGGCTTACACATTTTGCATCTCTACGAGCAAGATGTTCGATTTGATATAAATGGTGTGATACAAATGTTGTGTGAATATATCAATACCACATTTCCGAAAAAAACAGTTTAATATAAAAACGTTGTCGCGGTTCCATCCCCTTCTTTTCCAAAGAAGGGGTGGCGGGTAGCACCCGCCGGGGTAGTTTGGTGTCGAATAGTCTGGAATTTACCACTACCCCCCGGTGTTCCACACCGTACCCCTTCGCCAGCGAAGGGGATGGAACCGCCGGTATGACGAATTCACTAACCACATACACTAACCACTAATCATTAACCACAAAAAAATGCCCCGTGCGGGGCATTTTTTACTTTTTGCGTGGGAATTTGACCGCCGCCTGGGCCGCTGCCAAACGTGCAATTGGCACACGGAACGGACTGCACGATACAGAATCAAATCCAACCTTGTGGAAGAATTCAATTGAATCTGGGTCGCCACCATGTTCACCACATACACCAAGGTGGATATTGTTCGCCTTGGTCGCACGTGCCTTGGCTACTGCATCTTTAATCAGCAAGCCAACACCCAATTGGTCAACCGATGCAAATGGGTCGGCAACGTAAACACCGCGTGCACGGTATTCATCCAAGATTTTACCAGTGTCGTCACGGCTCATCCCCAATGTTGTTTGGGTCAAATCGTTTGTTCCGAATTCAAAGAATTCACAACTTTCCGCGATTTCATTTGCTAACAACGCTGCACGTGGCAATTCAATCATTGAGCCAACAGTGTATTCAACGCTGTCACCGGTTTCCGCAAACAATGCGTTTGCAGTTGCATCGATAACTGATTTAACAATATCGACTTCCTTTTTAGAACCAACCAATGGAACTTCGATTTCTGGATGAACCGATACACCGGCCTTTTTACATTCGATTGCCGCAGACAAAATCGCACGGGTTTGCATTTCGCAAATTTCCGGATAAGTAATTGCCAAACGGCATCCACGATGACCCAACATCGGGTTCTGTTCGTGTAACGCATCAGCACGAGCCTTTACAAATTCGACCGATTTACCAATGTGTTTCGCCAATTCAGCAATATCAGCATCAGTGTGTGGCAAGAATTCGTGTAATGGTGGGTCAATCAAACGGATTGTAACCGGCAGACCATCCATAATCTTGAACAATTCAACAAAGTCAGCTTTTTGATACGGCAACAATTTGTTCAAAGCCGCACGACGACCGGCTTCGTCATCAGCCAAAATCATTTCACGCATATCTTGGATACGGGACGGGTCAAAGAACATGTGTTCGGTACGTGCCAAACCAATACCTTCGGCACCAAAGTCGCGTGCTTGTTTTGCATCTTTTGGTGTTTCAGCATTTGCTTTGACCGTCAATGTTTTGATTTCATCAACCCATTTCATCAGTGTTCCAAAATTACCGGTCAATTCCACAGATACTGTTGGGATTTTACCTTCGATAATTTGACCCTTGGCACCATCAATAGAAACCCAATCACCTTCGGCAATAACTGCCCCAGATGTTGTTTTCATTGTCTTGGTTTCATAATCAATCTTGATATCCGCCGAGCCAGATACACACGGTGTTCCCATACCACGTGCAACCACCGCCGCGTGTGATGTCATACCACCACGTGCCGTGATAACACCCTGGGCCGCGTTCATACCAGCAATATCTTCTGGGGATGTTTCGATACGGATTAACATAACCTTTTTACCTTCGGATGCCCATTTTTCAGCATCTTCGGCATTAAATACCGCCTGACCTACGGCCGCACCAGGGGATGCAGGCAAACCAGTTGCGATAACTTTCTTGTCTGCCTTTGGATCCAACATTGGGTGCAGCAAGTGATTCAATTGATCGGCACCAACACGCAATATGGCTTCTTCCTTGGTTAATAAACCTTCTTCGACCATTTCAACCGCCATACGAACAGCTGCAGCTGCGGTACGTTTACCGTTACGGCACTGCAACATCCACAGTTTACCATGTTCAATAGTAAATTCCATATCCTGCATATCTTTGTAGTGCTGTTCCAATTTTTCACGAACATCGCACAATTCTTTATATACAGATGGCATTGCTTCTTCCAAAGATACACGACCAGAATTATCCTTGCTCATCGGTTGTGGTGTTCTGATACCGGCCACAACGTCTTCACCTTGGGCGTTAATCAGATATTCACCATAGTATTTGTTTTCGCCGGTTGCGGGGTCGCGGCTAAAGCATACACCAGTCGCGGAATCATCGCCAGAATTACCAAATACCATTGCTTGGACATTAACAGCGGTTCCCCAATCGCCAGGGATGTTGTTCAATTTGCGGTATGTGATGGCTTTCTTGCTCATCCACGAACCGAACACCGCACCAATACCTAATTTCAATTGTTCCCATGGATCTTGTGGGAAAACTTTACCGATTTTGACACCAATTTCTTTGAATTGTTCAACCAATTGTTTTAAATCATCGGCGGTCAATTCAGTGTCAACCTTGTAACCTTTGTCTTCCTTCATGCGTTCCAAAGTGTGTTCAAACAAATCAATATCAGCACCCAACACAACGTCAGAAAACATCATGATAAAACGACGATAAGAATCGTATGCAAAACGTTCGTTGCCAGAAATCTTTGCCAATGCCTTGACTGTTTCATCGTTCAAACCCAAATTCAAAACAGTATCCATCATACCCGGCATAGAAACACGGGCACCACTACGCACAGAAACCAACAATGGGTTTTCCATATCTGCGAATTTTTTACCCATAATTTTTTCAATGTGTTCAATACCACTGCGAACCTGGTCCATTAAATCAGATGGATAAGTTTGCTTGTTTTCATAATAATATGTACAAACCTCGGTAGTGACGGTAAATCCCGCCGGCACAGGCAATCCAACCAAATTCATTTCGGCCAAATTTGCACCCTTGCCACCCAAGAGGTTTCTCATATCGGCACGACCTTCGGCATGACCATTACCGAAAGTATAGACCCATTTATTGCTCATGGCTTCTCCTTTGTTAAATTTGCTGTCATATCTTTCACAAAAAGAAAAAACAAAAAAAAGAAAAAAAGCAAAAAATTGCTTTGACAAACGAATCGATAATTTACTAACATAAAAGGTAAGAAAGAAGAAAGTCGGAAAAGGAAGGGATATGTTTTTCGCAAAAAAAGTTAGTGTTTACGCCATTGTTAGCTATTTTTGTGCTATCTCGTTGGGGGTTGCGGCGGACACGACGGTTACCAGTAAACAGTATGTGGATAACCAATTGTTAAAGAAAATAAACTTGGAAACAGGTGCCGGTATTTCGGCTGGTGATATGTTGCGGGCAACGGTTGATACGAACGATGCTAACAAGATGAAGTGGCTTGCCTGGACACCGGATTATGTTACCAGTTCTATGTTGAATGATTATTTAACTACAACTGTGGCGGCAAATACATATCAAACGAAAATAACGTCTGACAGTAAATTATTGTCTGATTTGGTTGACGATACAAACCAAACACATAAATTTGTTACTGCATCTGAAAAGTCAACATGGAATGCAAAGCAAAATGCAATTAGTGATTTGGCAACAATCCGTTCTGGGGCATCTGCGGGTGCGAAATACGACATATACTTTTGCCGAAGGGACAACAAATGGTGCGTTCAGTGTAACGCCAAGTGGTGGTTCGGCACAATCTGTTCCTGTTCACGGTTGGGCGGACAAGGAAGATGTAATTAATAAAAAGAATGATATAGATGCTGTTTGGGTTGCGGGGCTTACCAGTGCCCAAAAGGCGGCGTATTATCCGACAGTCGGTGCAGTTCATGAACGGTTAAAAAATTATGCCCTTGTGAATGATTTGGCTAGCAAGGTTGACAAGGTTGTTGCAGCCGACAAGAAACGACTTATCTCTCGTGATAAAAACGGTTTAGCGGTCGCGGCGATCAGTGATGATGTTGACGTTGCAGATGATGGTTCGTTTATCGTTAAACATGCGGTTACTGCAGACAGTGCGACTACGGCCGGTTCTGTGCCGTGGACGGGCGTGACCGGTGCACCGGCAATTCCAACAGATACAAATACGACATATACTTTTGCCGAAGGGACAACAAATGGTGCGTTCAGTGTAACGCCAAGTGGTGGTTCGGCACAATCTGTTCCTGTTCAC
>CACYQE010000069.1 GCA_902776515.1 uncultured Pseudomonadota bacterium | reverse complement strand
CTAAAAAAATGCACCATTTGGTGCATTTTTATTTTTTGTATAAAAAACATTTGAAAAAACTTGCTTTGTGCGATGGTTTTTTATACCCTTGGGACAAGTTAATAAGCAACAAGAGGTTAAAAAATGGCATCAGTTACTGCAAATGATATGCGTGTCGGTTGGGTTATTTCCCACAACGGCAGACGTTATTCCGTTACATCTATTACCAAGGTTAAACCCGGCAAGGGCGGTGCCTTTGTTCAGGCTGATTTGCGTGATATTGACACTGGAAACAAAGGGGGCGACCGTTGGCGTGCCGAAGACAAGGTTGAAAAGTTGATGGTTGAAGATGTTGAATGTCAATATTTGTATTCAGATGGGACCGATGCATATTTTATGAATTTATCTGATTACGAACAATTCACTATGCCGGTCGATTCGTTGGGTGAACAAATGAAGTTCTTGGCACCGGAAATGAATGTTAAAACAAACTTTGTAGAAGGTCAGCCGGTATCCATCACTTTGCCAAAGACAATTATTGCAACCGTAGAAGAAACCGAACCGGCATTAAAAGGTCAAACCGTTACCGGCAGTGGCGGCAAGCCGGCGTTGCTGGACAATGGTGTTCGTGTTCAAGTTCCTGTTTTTGTTGAACAAGGTGAAAAGATTGTTGTAAACACTGAAACACTGGAATACGTAGAACGTGCAAAATAAATTCTTGCACATAATCTAACGGGGTTAAGCTTTGCTCATGTATGTTAATACACTACGCGAACCTTAACCCCGTTATCTTTTGCACAATAATTTATTTTGCTTTTTGTCTTGCACATAATCTAACGGGGTGGGGTTGTGATACCTGACCCCGTTTTTTTATTTTAATTTATTTTCCGAACCCATTATATTTTTGATTTCGTTAACACAGTTTTCGTAAAACGCCTGTTGTGCATTCCTCAGATATTTACGCGGATTAAATTCTGATGGGTTTTTAAATATGGATTTTCTGATTGCACCTGTAAAAGCCAAACGATTATCGCTGTCCACGTTTATTTTGCAAACGTTCAATGATATGGCTTGTTGTAATTGTTTTGGTGAAATACCCAGTGCGTTTTTTATGTTACCGCCATACGAATTTATTTCACGGATAAATTTTTGTGGAATACTGGATGCACCATGTAAAACCAATGGTAATGTTGGGATGCGTTCCGCAATTTCGGACAGTATATCGAATCTTAATTTTTCATTTTGGGATTTTCTTTTGTATGCACCATGACTTGTTCCGATTGCTATGGCCAACGAATCGACATTGGTTTTTTTTATGAATTCTTTGACATCATCGGGGTTGGTGTACATATTAAATTTGCTGTTGGTTTTTTCGTCTTCAAAGCCACCCAAAACACCAAGTTCGGCTTCGACTGAAACATTATATTTGTGTGCATAGTTCGCAACACGTTTTGAAAGTTTGATATTTTCCCGAAAAGGTAATTTGCTGGCATCAATCATTACACTGGAAAACCCAAGTTTTATGGCACGAACACATGATTCGTATGAAGAGCCGTGGTCCAAATGTAAAACGATACCATCGGATTTTTTTATTTTCTTTCCTGAAATCATCCCCATTAATGTGTCACCGCCCATGTAATCCAAGGCAGATTCCGATACGGCCAAAATAACAGGACTGTGGCAATCGTGTGCCGCATTTAAAACAGCGTTCAATGTTTCCATATTATAAAAATTAAAGGCACCAATCGCATAATGTTGTTCAAGTGCATCGGTAAAAAGTTCTTGTGTATTTACCAGACCAAATTTTTCAAACAGCATAGTTGTCGTCCCTTGGTTGTTTCTTTTGAAATTATATCATATTTTGGTTTTTTGGGATACGAAATAATCCTTTGACAAAATAATTGACAACAGGTTTTTTTGTGCAACAATATAGTCAAACGAATCGTTTTTTGCGATTTGGTAAAGTAACAAAAGATTATAAAGGATAACAAATGAAAAAGTTTTTGATTTCTGTTGTTGCGTTGGCTGGCTTGGCTGGTTGCACATATTATGATTACTACAAAGGTGGCGTAAGATATACCCAGGATGGTGCGGATTGTGTTTATTATTCTGGTGAATATGCACGTCATTATTCTTATGATATCAATGGTATCGATGGCGAAAAACGTATTGTTTATCGTAACACACGTTGTGAAGATTTGTTCGCACGTGATAATGGTGGTCGTGCCCCACGTCCGGAACGCAAAATTTTGGCCCCGGCAATCCAAGAAGCACCTGTTGCAGAACAGTCTTGTCCGTATGCGGCAAAACCAGTTGCTGAAAAACCTTGTGGTTGTGGTGCGGCACCGGTTATGAAATCTTGTGGCTGTAACGCTGCACCGATTTCTCGTCGTGTTTACACTGTAACAGTTATGTAATTTGTATCCTTTAGTATGAAAAGCACCACCAAAAAATTGGTGGTGCTTTTTTATGGTGCTTGAAAAGGTGTGTGTTTTGTGATACAATACCACCAAAAGGAGATTCAATATGATGAAAAAATTATCAAAATACTATTTATCTGCTGTGGCGGCGTTGTCTTTGTTCGTTGGAACGGCTCTTGCTGATGATCCTAGTGCTGCCCGGACGGCAATCAATGCAAATACGGCGGACACCTCTGCATTGTGTAGTTTGTTGAATAAGTTTGGTGGCGTTATAAACACATTACGTGTTTTGGCGTTCGTTGGTGCCGCATTTGTTATGATGGAATGGGCATGGGGATTTATCAAAGCCGGTGAAGTTAAGAAAGATGACCTGAAAGACAAAGGAACCGGTATGTTGGTCGGTTTCGTGCTCTTGTTTGCCGTTGGTTTATTGTTGGGGCTTTTAAACAGCGCATCGGTAAAGGCGAACTTAGGATGTGTTGAAAAATTGTTTAGCTAATTGAAAAAAACGGTGCCAAAAGGCACCGTTTGTTTTTTACTTTTTATCGTGATTGAACGGTTGAATAGTTTTTTATAAATTCTTTTTCCATGTTTTGTATTTCGCTAAATGTTTCTGCCACGGTGGTTTTTGTCAGATATTGTTCTGGCCGACCGCCGGGTGTGTTGTAACGGGCGTTCAACATTTCTTGTGTGATAATACTGATTAAATATTGTTCGTTTTGATCAGAACAGTATTTGTTCCAACGGTATGTAATGTTCTGTAATGCCTGGGCATAGGTATTCAATAAAAATTCACTCATGTATTCGGCAACAGGTTTATCGCCCAGGTGGCTTGTCGGTGTTGGGTTTTGAAACAACGCCGTATACATACTGTTAAAGATTTGTTTATAATTTCCTTTGACTCTGTGGATTATTCCACTTAATTGTTTTTGTAGTTCGCCAACCCGATTACGAATTTTGATGCGTTCCAATTTTGTCGCGGTTTGTTCTATTTGTGGAAAATCTTTACCGGGCGACATAAAATACGCCTGTTGAAAAGATGTGTTTTGATATTGGTTGGAATATTTCATAACTTCCCATGACAGGTATCTTGAAAGTTCGTAACCTTGATCCTTGCCGCGGCGGATGTGGTCGTTTTCCCATTCGTATTTGTTTTGGATTTTATTCAAAACATTTTCAGGGGTAAAATTGTAAAGAATTTCTATGACATTTGTCCAGTTTGGTGCAGTTTCACGTTTTGTCCCCATGTCATAAGGAAAATGTTTTATATCAACAAAACTACGTATATCAACCAATTTCCAATATTCTGGAAATGAAAGATGTTCCGGCTCGCCAAACAGGGTAGGTTCGTATGTAACAATTGTTCTTGCACTTTTGATTTTTTTGAAAAGTTCTTCGTTTGTCGGTGTTTGTTGTGGCATATTTCATCCTTTTGGTTACTGTTTGTTTTCATCGGTATT
>CACYQE010000068.1 GCA_902776515.1 uncultured Pseudomonadota bacterium | reverse complement strand
ATCGCATTATCATATTGTTCCATTGCATAATAACATTCCGTAATTTGTTGGAATAATACGCTGCTGGCACTGTTTGTCTTTTCAAGTGTTAACAGAATATTCAACGCCTTGGTATAATCTTTTGTTTTCATAAATGTGATGGCTGCTTCAAAGTCACGTTGATTTGTGTTTAAGTTTATATTGTTTTGTTGTGACAATCTGAATGAAATTATTTTGGGTGAAACGAAAGAAAACAGATGTCCGGGTGTATCACGAAAAGTTGGATAGAAAAAACATTCCAACAATTCTTTCTTGCAATTTTCTGAATACGCCTTGTAGTTTTTTTCGGTTAATGTTTTTTTTGCAAGTTCTGTTACAAAGAGACAGGTTTTTTTGTTTTTTGTATCAATCGGCATATCTAATGTGGCTTCACAAAAATAATTGTAATTCAGATAAACCAGGGCGTTTAATATAGCAATATCTTGGGGATTGGCGTATGGTGCATAGCCCTGGGTGCTTGACATAAGCATATTTGCACATTTTATTGGATTATTGTAATAATCTTGGACATATAAACAAATGTTGCGTAAATTGTCTTCGTTAAAGAACGTGGCACAATATATTGCGGCCAGTTCGTTTGGGCGTATTTCGGCACCTTTGATGTTTTCGTAAATTTTTCTTAATACGGTTTTCTGTTTTTTGCTAAGTTCATTTTTATGTGTCTTGGTTATTGTTCTGTATTTACCCCAACCGATTATAAGTTTTGCTAAATCATTATCGCTTAATTTTGTATAAGAAATATCTTGGGCCCGACCGGTACTTACCCAAATGGTTTCTGGGGCATTATATGAATTTATATCTGTGGGAATAATATTTAAACCAACGCCAACATACGTGTTAACCCAATTCGGACCGTCATTTTCGCTAAAAACATCATATTCTATTCCATATTCCAAAATCAAGGTGTTGAATATGATGGGCATTGCCATATCAAACATACGTTCTAAATCTTCGTAACTGCGGATTTTTACCTTGGAATAATTTATGGTTGGACGTGAATCTTTATCTTGGGTATATGATATCTCGGTTCGTGGTTTTTTAGGTAAATAATTTGAATTGGTGGTTATTTTTGCGTTTGCACCATGAACAGTCCCGGCCGTGATACCCGTTATCAAAAGTATTTTTTTTATTCCCGATAAAAAGGCCTGTTTTAAATCGCTCATTTTTGTGTCCAAAACAAATGTTTGTGGCATTATATCACAAAAAGAAATAAAAATCAAAAAAACCGCCATTTTTGGCGGTTTCTTACTTTACATATCTGTTAAACGTTTTTTCATTTATTTTTATGGGATATTTCCGCATTAAAAACGAATTGAAATCATCTTGGATATGTTGTTTTGACATATTTGAAATTTCAGTCCGTACATTTTGCATCCTTTTTGTATCCAAGCCAGGTTTCTTTTCCGCATCAATATGCAAAACATAGAATTCATTTTGTCCCGAAACAATGGAGTTATTTTTCACAGGATTTTTAAATGCGGCAACCAAAACATCAGTTGGTGCACCAGACGTGCGTGAAACGGTGGTACTTTTTTTGTTGGCAAGTTTACCTGTTTTATTTAATTCAACCAGTATTTCGTTTGCACGAATGTATGCCTGCTTTTTTTGTTCTGATTTACGCCAATCATTAACCAAATTTGATTTGATAGATTCAAATTCCGCGTTGTGTTCAGGAATAATTTTATCAACACGAACAATTATAAATCCATTTTTAGCTTCGATTAATTCGCTTTCTGTGTTTTCATCCATGGCAAAAATTTTTGCAAGCAGAGCGGTATCGAGGTTTTTATCGTTGGGCAAATTAGCCGAAGAAATTTTGTCGTATTTAACGTATTTTGCCTTGTGATTTTTTGCGGCGTTCGCAAGTGTTTCACCAGCAATGATATCGTCTTCTAATTTTTGTGCGGCTTTTAATCCGGCTTCGTATAAATCAGGTTTGTCCATTTCTGCACTAATCATCGCGTACGAAACATCGCGTGTTTCGGCAACCTTGTGTGGATTCTGGGCATAAAATTCACGCAACTTTTCATCAGTTGGGTTTTCCACTTTGAAATCAGAAAACTTTACAGTTGTAAAATCTATACTGCGTTCACCATAGCGAGCATTATACATCGCATCAATCATAAATGCCGGAACAGATGGCGAAATCGAAATTGGGTCCAAAACCATCATTCGCAAAGTGCGGTCACGAATGATGTTTGCAAAATCCGCTTCGCTGTATCCAGAATTTTGTATAATCAATTGAAACATTATTGGTGAAAATTTGCCGTTTTGCTGAAATTCCGGGAATTTGCGGATTTCATTTGCAACCCCACGGTCAGATACAACATATCCCAAATTTTTTGCGTGGTTTTCAACCATTACTTGATTAGACAATTTTTTAATAATATCTTTTTGAAATTCAGCAGATTTTGCGGCATCTGTATAAATAGAACGCTGTTCAGCACGTGACAGCTTGGACATTTCCATAGATTTTGCGTTGCTGTATTGATTGATTGATATTTTTGTATCACCAATACGCATCAACGTTGAGTCGTTCGATGAAAGACCAAATACCCATTCGGCAACGCCCCATCCAACAAATGAAAAGATAAGAATTCCCATCAAAATTTTCGCAACAGGTTTATCTGCCGCATTACGTAAATATTCTAGCATTTTATCCCCTTTTGCGATACCATAGCAAAACAAAGACCAAAAAAGCAACGGAAAAAGGAAAAAATTATGAAGATAATTGCAGGAAATTGGAAAATGAATGGAAATCGTGCAGCTTTACGGGATATGTTGGACGAAATTGAAAAAATAAATACTAAAAACAAAGTGATACTTTGTGTTCCATTTACGATGTTGGGTGCCGGTGGAAAAAATGTAGAAATAGGTGCCCAGGATGTCAGTGACCATATTTCAGGGGCTTTTACCGGCGAAGTATCGGCCGCAATGGTTGCGGAAACAGGTGCAAAATATGTAATTGTTGGACACAGTGAACGCAGGTTGTATCACGGTGAAACCAATGATATTGTCCGTGCCAAGGCTCAAATGGCGTTGGATAATGGTTTGATACCGATTATTTGTGTTGGCGAAACCATGGAAGAAAAACGTGCGGGCAAAACGTTTGATGTGATAGAGGCGGGCGTTCGTGAATCTGTGCCAAGTGATGTTGAGGGCGATATTATTATTGCGTATGAACCGCGTTGGGCAATCGGTGCGGGCATAACCCCAACGCATCAAGAAATTGCTGATGCACACAAGGTCATTTCTGATACTTTGGGATATATGGGGCTGGGCGGAACACCTGTTTTATATGGTGCCAGTGTCAAGGCAACAAATGTTGCGGATATTGTCGCAATACCAAATGTTGATGGGGTGCTAATTGGGGGTGCATCCTTGAAACCGCAAGATTTGATACCTATAATATCAGTTGTTAAGTAATTTTAATTAACCAAAAGATAAAGTCATGGAAGATAAAGAAGTCAAAGTTGAAGAAGTATCTATAAGTGATGCTGAAAAACAACCGACAGAAACAAAAAATGTTAATGACCAGGTTGCCGAACTTACCGATAAATTGGCGGAAATGAACGACAAGTTTTTGCGTTTGGCCGCTGAATTGGAAAACACTCGCCGCCGCAGTGCGTTGGATGCTGAATCCAGGGCCAGAACACGTGCAATGAGTGTTGCGGAAAAAATTCTGCCGGTTATGGATGCGGTCCAAGCCGCATTAAAGCATACCCCTGATGATACCGGAATACAATCCTTGGAACGTGCGTTAAAGTCATCTTTTGAACAAATAGGCGTAACAAAAATCGAATCGGTTGGACAAAAATTAAAT
>CACYQE010000067.1 GCA_902776515.1 uncultured Pseudomonadota bacterium | reverse complement strand
CATCGCAACACAATTATTGGTTGAGCGTGATTTATCAAAAAATGGAATCAATCCACATGCTTTATCAACACAAGAAAAACTTGATTACGCCTGGAAATGGAAGGCTGACAAGGGTGGTCAAATTTTAAACCAATTACACATTTTGGGTGTAACCCCAACATGGAAACGTGAAAGATTCACTATGGACGAAGGCTTGTCTCGTGCGGTCACACAATTGTTTGTTAAAATGTATAACGAAGGTTTAATTTATCGTGCGAAACGTTTGGTTAATTGGTGTCCGAAACAACAAACATCTGTTTCTGATTTGGAAATTGAAACCCAAGAAGAACACGGTAAATTTTACTATTTCAATTATCCATTGGTTGGCGGTGGTTTTGTTGAAATTGCAACCACGCGTCCAGAAACTTTGTTTGGTGACAAGGCAATTGCAATTCATCCAGAAAATGAAAAATTAAAGCACCTGATTGGTAAAAAAGCGATTATTCCACTGACCGATATTGAAATTCCAATTATTGGTGACGTTCATGCGGACCCTGAAAAAGGAACGGGTGCGGTGAAAATTACACCAGCACACGATTTTGACGATTACGAGGTTGGACTGCGTCATAACCTGGAACCACTGTGCATTTTGACTCCGGATGCCAAATTGAATAATGAATCTGTGGTCCCCGAAAAATATCGCGGAATGGACCGTTATGTTGCACGCAAAGCAATTGTCGAAGATATAGAAGCCGCGGGGTTAATGACCCGGGTTGAAGATCGCGTTATTCCAACCCCATATTCAGAACGTGGCAAGGTTCCGGTTGAACCTATGTTAACAACCCAATGGTTTGTTGATGCAGAAAAGCTGGCGGTGCCGGCAATCAAGGCTGTTGAAGAAGGTAAAATTAAATTTATTCCTGAACACAGATATAACTTGTTTATGTCTTGGATGAAAAATATTCGTCCTTGGACAATTTCACGTCAGCTGTGGTGGGGACATCGCATACCTGCCTGGTACGATGCAGAAGGTAATGTCTATGTTGCCGAAACCGAAGAGGATGCAATTAAACAATCCGGTGGTAAAACATTAACGCGTGACCCTGACACACTGGACACGTGGTTTTCGTCCGGTTTATGGCCGTTTTCAACATTGGGGTGGCCGGATACCACACCTGAATTAGCACGTTATTTTCCCACAGATTATTTGTGCACAGGTGCGGATTTAATCTTTTTCTGGGTTGCACGTATGATAATGATGTCACTGTATGCAACCGGCGATGTTCCGTTCAGGACAGTTTATATGCACGGCATGGTTGTTGATGCACACGGTAAAAAAATGTCCAAAAGCAAGGGTAACGGAACAGACCCATTGGATGCGGTCGAAAAATTTGGTGTTGATGCGTTACGTTATTGGATTTCAAACGCACCAATCGGAACAAATTTACCGTATATCGAAGACGAAGTTAAACGTGGTTCACGTTTACTGACCAAAATGTGGAACGCATCAAAATTCGCACTTGGGTATTTGGAAAACTTTGAACCGACTGCTGACATACCGGCGGTTACAACGCGTCCAATCGAAGACAGATGGGTTTTAAATGAATTGAATAAAACCGTTGCCGAGGTTCGCAAGCACCTGGATAAATATGATACGGTCAATGCACGTGCGGCCATGGATACATTCTTTTATGAAGTTTTCTGTGACCAATACATTGAATTTATCAAGGACCGTTTTTGGTCACCGGAAAAATATGGTCCTGAATCGCAATTATGTGCCCAATGGACATTATGGACAGTGTTACGTGCCATTATCGGTATGTACGCACCAATTATTCCGTTCCAGACCGAAGAATTGTGGCAAAAGATATATCAACCATACGAGGGTGGCAAAACATTGCATCTGACCGAATACCCAACGGTTAATTCCGAATACGAAACAGACGTTGCCGATATGCAATATGCAATTGATACGATAAAGGCTGTTCGTGGTTTGCGTACCGAACGCAAGGTTGGGAACGGTGCAAAGTTGGAAACATTAACGGTTACACACGATGTTCCGACAAGCCTGTATGATTTAATAAAATCCGCAACCCGTGCAAACAACATCGTTGTTGGGGACACAATTGACTTTGTTGTTGCACCACAAGAGGCGAAATAATATGTCAAACCAAAAACTGATTATAAATCGCGAGTTACAAACATACCAGTGTGATCGTTATGGTAATATGCGACCCGGGATTTTGATGAATGAACTCCAGGGTATGGGTGACACACATGCAGAAATGCTGGGCTGTGGTCGCACGTTTATACACGAAACGAACATTGCATGGGTTGTAACACACTATCTGGTTGATATTGTTGAAATGCCGCATAATGGTGAAATGTTAACCTATTCATCATGGCCCGCGGTCCAAGATAATCTGCGTGCAACCCGTGATTTTGAAATTCGTGATGCGGATGGTAAATTAAAGGTTCGTGCGACATCTCAATGGGTGTTAATTGATTTGGCACGCCGCCGTCCCTGCCGTAGAGGTGATTTGATAAAAAACACTTGGGAAAACGATGGTGTCCGTGCATACGACAGAACATTTGAAAAATTTCCTAATTTTGAAGCGGAAAAAACACACGTTTTTAAATGTCGTTTTGATGATATTGATGAAAACCAACATATAAACAATGCGGTATACGCCGTATGGGCAACCGAAAGTGTTGGATACGAATACCGCGACAGCCACGAATTGCAACGTATAGAGCTAAATTACAAACACGAAATCAACCCTACCACGCCAGAGGTTTTTATTGATGTAAAGATCGATGACAACGTTACATTTCATCGCATTCGAACAAACGAAACACCGGAAAATGCGATTGTGATTTGTTATTGGAAAGCAAGATAAAAAACATCGGGAAAAACCGATGTTTTTTTATTGAACCCAAATTTTTGCATAACCTGTTGGTGCTGTTGGTGACCCGGCCGGAATCATTGCGTTCAGAGCGTTTTGTTGTAATTCGCTAAGGTTGGTCCACGTTCCATTTGCACCACCAATTGCGGCCGCGGTTGATGCCGGCTGTTTACCAGCAATATTTGCTGTGTTTGTTGCAACCTGGGAAACAGTGGACGTTGTTACCCCGGAATTTAATGCATTTTGTTGTGCGGCACTCATGGTTTGCCATGTTCCGTTCGCAGCCCCCATTTGATAAGCAGCATTTGACGCAGGTTGTTTACCAGCGATATCCGTTGTGTTTGTTGCAACCTGGGAAACAGTAGAGGTGGTTACGCCGGAATTTAATGCATTTTGTTGTGCGGCACTCATGGTTTGCCATGTTCCGTTCGCAGCCCCCATTTGATAAGCAGCGTTTGATGCAGGCTGTTTGTTTGCCAATTGGTTATCAACATATTGCTTGCTGGTAACGGTGGTATCAGCGGCCATCACAACAGATGTCCCAAAACAAAACGCGAAAACAGTGCAAATGCCGAAAAACCGGGCAAAAAACACTTCCCTTCTCCTTAACATAAACTATTCTTTTTTGATTTTACAAAATACACGATTCGTTTGTCCAGAGTAAAAATAAAAAAACATCGGAATAAACCGATGTTTTTTTCTTAGTCAATCCACATATACGACCAACCACCCGTTGCATTTGTATCCGTGATAGGAACCTTTACAGAATCCGGGATTACATTACCACTGGAATCAGTATACAATACCATATTTGCCTTAGAAGCCCCCTGACCAACATCAACCTTTGTATCCCAACCCTTGACAACTGGATATGTTGTTGTGCCATTTGTGTTTACAGCCACAGAACCATTTGACCCACTAGAACTGGCTGTTACGCTGCGAACACCGCTGTTAGATATTGTTGTTCCACTAATAGATATACCAGTACCTTGGCTATACGTTCCACCATTCCCAGCAAATAAACAAATGTAGATGGAACACCTGCTTGCCATATCTTACCACTGTTAACTGCCGTTATCGAAGTTGAATTATTGTACTTTATCGCCTTAGCAACACCGTTATTAGTACCACTTTTAAGAGTTAATGTGGGGTTTACCACATTTGATGTTGTAGCCGGTATTACAACTATTACCGTACCAACTGCAGGTAGATTTGTAGAAGAATTCAAACTAATGCTATCTATTTGAACACTTTTTGTCGCTGTCGTTGCTGCACCAACACCAGAACCATAATAATGTGCTGCACCCGCACCAATATCATCGAGAAAATAACTCAACTTACTCGGTACATTCGTCAAATCGTCAAAATCGCCAGATGTCGCAACATCTGCTAAATCACCAGGTTGAACCGCGGTCGCAGCAGCACTGGCGGCATTATCTGCCTTGTTTTCCAATTTGCCAAGTGCCGCATTCAATGTATCGGTCGTTGCCAATGCCGCAGCCGATGTCCCCTTGGAATAACTTGTTAATGCTGTTACCTGATTTGATGTATGTGTGTGTGATGATGCCGCTTTACCATCCAAAGCTGTTTCCAACTTACCCAGTGCTGCGTTCAGTGTGAAGCATATGATGGAGTAAATGCTGACCAAGTCGTTGTACCATTCGAAACAGTCGCTTTCAATAAATCACCAGTAGCTGTCGCAGTTGGCGTAGTCATTTTGGACGCCAAATCCGCAGTCAAACCACTTATCTTGCTCTGAGCAATCGCGGCACTGCTGCTGATATCCGCATTTACTATCGTTCCATCAGATATCTTCGCACTGTTTATCGCATTATCTGCTATCATAATTGTATTAATCGTTCCGGTAGTAACATTACCACTAGCATTCGTTATAACTGCTTTGTTTGCATTTGTATTACCTTGGGCAACAGCAACTTTGCCACTCAACGCATCAGTCAAACCACTTATCTTACTCTGAGCAATCGCGGCACTGCTGCTGATATCCGCATTTACTATCGTTCCATCAGATATTTTCGCACTGGTTACGGCATTAGCCGCTATCATATCTGTCGCAATCGTTCCAGTTGTAACATCACCATTGGCATCCGTTACAACCGCCTTG
>CACYQE010000066.1 GCA_902776515.1 uncultured Pseudomonadota bacterium | reverse complement strand
AACATAGCCATTTTATTTTTGCGAACTAAATCCAACAATAATTCAAAAACACTTATTGCGTGATTAGGATCCAAACTGCCCGTTGGTTCATCCGCCAATAAAATATCAGGTTCATTTGCCAACGCACGTGCAACCGCTGTTCGTTGTTGTTCGCCACCCGACATTTGACCAGGTAAATGCGATGCACGATGTGCAACATTTGCCGATTTTAACAACTTCATCGCACGGGCGTGTGCAACATCTTCGGCAACACCGTTTGCTAACATCGGCAACATAACATTTTCAACCGCAGTAAAATCCGACAACAGATTATGACGTTGATAAACGAACCCCATTTTTCTGCGGCGAATCATCGTCCGCATTTCTTCATTCATGGCATGCACTGGTGTTCCACCGACCAAAATACTGCCCCCCGAAGGCTTATCCAACAAACCAACACATTGCAGCAAAGTGGATTTACCCGACCCAGACGGCCCAACAAGTGCAACAATTTCACCACGATGTAAATCAAAACCACCACCGGCCAAAATATGTAATGGCTGACCACCTTCGATAAAGGTCTTTTTAATATCACGCACCGACAGGACGACATCACCCTGCTTTGGTTTTGATAAAGAATTTAATATAGATGCCATTATTTCTTTTCCTGTCCCTTGGTTTGTATCTTAACACTCTGTTTATTTTTTTTCAATGCAGAAATTAACATGTTCGCTGTCTTTGGCGAACAAACCCCAACAGGATTTTTTAATTTATACTTTTCAAACTCTTTTTCTCTGGTTTCTTCTTGCTTCATATTGGTGTCAATATCGGGATAATAACGCCCATTACAAAAATATTCTATATCATCCGGCACATATCCAAACACCGCACCCCACAAAATATCATCACGATGTGTTTGCCTGTCAGTTATCACCGATAATTCCGGATTTATTTTTATTAATTCATTACAATCTGTTGTTAACTCTTGGTCGTATGATTTGGTTTTTCCTTTTATTTCATTAATAACCTGTAATCTGTCGTTTTCATCCGGTATATAATTTTCAAACTCTTCTTTGTAATAAGGAAAAAGCCAATCAAAATCCGTATAAAAAGTATACAATGCAAGTTTTTTCATATAATCAGCCGGTGCAAGACCACCAGGCATTTTATATTCATAATACATTTTGACATCTGTTATGCCACGTGCTTTTAATTCATCATCTAAATTCTTGGCCGAAGAATACCATTCCGTGCCATACGCATACGATTTTTCCAAGGCAAAATGAGCTAATTGAAGTTGCAATTTTTTACTTAATTTTTTATTCATTTCTTAACACCTCTACTGGGTCGGTGTTCGCGGCCTTCCATGCCGGGTATATCGTTGCCAAAAACGCCAACGCTATTGCAATCACCGCAATTCCAATAACTGTTGTTGGAACAATCTTGGACGGTAATTCAGATAAATAATACAACTCTGCCGGGAACAAATCACGACCAGTTGCCCATTGGAAAAATTTACGTATTGGTTCAATATACATTGCAACAATAACCCCCAGTACGGTCCCAAACATTGCACCAATAACACCGATACTGGTCCCGGATAAAATAAATATTCGCATCATTGAACGACGTGAAACCCCAAATGTTCTAAGCACTGCGATATCTTTGGATTTATCTTTGACCAACATAACAAGTGACGAAACAATATTAAAAGCCGCAACAATTACTATTAACATCAAAATCAAAAACATAACATTTGATTCAACCTGTAACGCACCAACAAAACCCCGATTCAAATCACGCCAATCACGAACAATGAAACTTTCTGGCAACAATTCAATCAACGCATCACGAACCGCGGTCGTGTCTTCTGGGTCTTGCAAGAACAAATCAATATGCGTAACAGAATTTCCAAGATTCAAATATTTTTGGGCTGTTTCAAGCGGCATAAACACATACCCTGAATCATATTCATACATTCCCATAAAAAACGAAGTCAAAACAGGATACGACATTATACGCGGCATTGTTCCAAAAGCGGTTGGTGTCGCACCATTTGCCGAAACCAACGAAACACTGTCCCCCATGTGAACACCTAACGACCGTGCAAGTGACGAACCAATAACCAATTCGCCATCTTTTACATCATTTAACGATTTACCATATATCCTTGTTCCTGTGGCGGTTTTGGCGGCTAAATCTTTCATACGAATACCACGAACCATCGCCCCAGAATTATGACCGCGGGCGGTAACCATAACCTGACCTTCGGCAATCGGCACAATAGATGTAGTGGCGTTTGCAACAGTTTTACTCTGTTTCATTTTATCAATTAAATAATCGTAATCAGCGATAGCACCATCTTGGTGATAAACAACAACATGACCATTCATTCCGACAATACGTGACAACAACGTATCGTGAAAACCACCCATCACCGACATAACAACTATCAAAGTTGCAACACCAAGCATGATACCAATCAATGAAACCCACGAAACAACCGAACCAAAACCACGTTTCTTGGCCGCCATATATCTAAATGCAATCTTTCTTTCAAGCTTTGTAAATAACATCGGTTACTCTTTTTTTATTCGTTTAAATAATCACGTAACGCATCACCAACTAATTCTGGATTTGCCGGTATTTTTTGTGCATCAACAATAGAAATTATTCTTGGCGACATAAATACAACCAATTCTGCGAATGGACTTATCAATGTTTCAGGTGTCGTAACAAACGAATGTGTCGGAATACCAATTATAACATAGTTATCCCCAACACTGGATGGTATATTGAACGAAGACAATTCACCATTGCTGGTTCGCAAAACAATTTTTGCATCTATCTTGTCACGACCACCATAGTCACCATATTTTGCTGTTGCACCAACAATCAAATCTGTTTCCAATCTTTCTTCTTTACCACACTGACCAATATCAAATCTTGATTGCCAACCATTTGGCACGACAAAACGACCCTGGGATATAAGAACAACATTTGATTGTTGCGATAAAAACTCCTGTAATGTTTTAGAATTTATTTCAGAACCAACAACCAATGCACGACCAACAACACCCGGTATCGACATTTTTATATTTTTTTCACCGAATGCCGGCAACAAATTCATCCAAATAATAGGGTTGTCTGTTTTTGGATACACACGATATACATCCATATCCCACGCCAAAACATACTTTTTTGAAGATATATCAGAAATTATTTTTGTAACTTCACGTTCAGTTTGATAATTTCCTTCAAAAACAAGTGTTTTATCTTGCCAATCAACCAACAGATTTCGCATATCTGCCCCATGCATTGCATCCAATAACGCCATTATAATACTTTCGTCTTTTGGCATTTTAATTAACCACTTTGTCCGATTGAACAAATGAATTTCCTTGGTTGTGTCATCATAGGAATAATAAACACGACCTAACTTTGCCATCAAATCCACCGCATCCGCCAAATTCCCAGATGCAATAGACCCAGATATTTTTTCAAACATAGGTTCTTCCTCAACAACGGCTATTTTTGTTCCTTCCAATAATTTATCCAACGCGGCACGAACAGTTTGACGTTTAAAATCATAATCAGAAACCATCAAATCTGGCAATTTATCACCTGTATCTAAACGCATCATCTCGATTTTTTCTTCTGGGACAACAGAAACCACGGCCTGATTATCCCAATCCACGGTGCAACGTTTTGGCAATTCAATTGAAAAACGGCGTGCAGTATCGGTTGTTAATGCCGCCTTTTTCGGGAAAATAGGCACAGAATTTTCATCAATAACCAAATTATCTATAACTTGAACAGTATCATATTCAACGGTATCTTGGGGTTCTAAATGCTTGCACCCGCACATACCGAATACCAAACCAGTTATTACAAGATATTTAAATGCTTTCTTCATATCATTACCACTTGGTTATAAGTTCATCATTTTTTCAAATTCTTCCAACGTCATTTCATAGATGGGCTTTTCCGAAGGTGTCGTAAGAGGACGAACTTTTTCAAA
>CACYQE010000065.1 GCA_902776515.1 uncultured Pseudomonadota bacterium | reverse complement strand
ATAAAAATCGGTAAAGTTTGTGTCAAAATCTTTGCTAAAAAGCCCTTGTGTTAATTTTTCTTATTTAGTATATTTTCACTGTAACAAGGGAAGGGATATTTATAAAATACCGTATTTCTGCGGGCGTTGTGGTATGAAAAAATTACGGTTTATGTTCTTTTTTGCTGTTTCTATGTTAACCGTGATATTTACGGGCACGGTTTTTGCGGCGGAATGTACCGGTTGGTCATATTATGATTCTGGTTTGGAATCTTGTATTACTTGCGATAATTCGGGATTTACGATTACTACAACCAGTTTGGCTGCAAACACGAATTTTTGGTTCACCATGTCCCCAAAGGGCAGTTTTGCCGTTGATTGGGGCGATGGCACCATTGACAACATAGATCGTGATAATACAACCGCAACGGATTATTCACACACCTATACAAACGGTGGTGTTAAAACGATTAAGTTTTGTGGTCGGGCAACGGAATACAACACCGCCGGTGGTGACAATGTTGTTGCGGCGATATCGTTTCATAAAAGTGATACAAATAATACTTCCAAATGGATTGCATCGATATCCGGGTCATTGGGGTCGGTGTTTCCAACCGTATCTGATACACCGGCGGGGCAACCCCGTTTCCGCAGCACTTTCCAAAGTTCGACCAACCTGACCACGGTACCGGCAAACTTGTTTAGTGGCGTGTCGGGTTCGGCGGAAAGTATGTTCCGTTCAACATTTGACCGAAGTGGTTTAACGGCCATACCGTATGGATTGTTTGCCAATGCAACCGGCGGTGCAAAAAATATGTTCCGTTCAACATTTTATATGTGTGCCAGTTTGGCAAGTTTGCCCGATGATTTATTTGCCGGAATTACAATTGCCGCCCAGGATGAATTTAAATGGACTTTTTTCAAGACGACTGGGTTAGACGACAAATATATTCCATCAACCGCGTTTACGGGCCTAGTAAATGCGGGCGCACCATCGCCGGCCACTGGCAACATGTGGTATCAAACGTTTGAAGGGAGTGATTTAGTAAAAATCTGTCCGCCCCGAACACGCCAATTTTTTACCGGATACGAAGGCTCGGTGGCGGAAACTACATGGAACGGGGTTGTATCTTGTGAACCAAGCAATCCGTGTGTTGGGGCACAATATTGGGATTCAACGAACGAGGTTTGTACCCCATGTCCATCCGGTTATACTTATGATACCAGCAATGCCAAGGATTCAATTAACCAATGTAAGATTCAATGTGCCGATGGAACATATTTGGCGGCCGCCGGTAATGCGACATGCACCAATGCCGGTGTTGGGTATTATGCAACGGGTGGTGAGACGAACGGTGTATACAGTTTTGGTCAAACAAGTACTCGCACCAAATGTCCGGATAATATGCCGACAATAAATAACACCACCACCGCATCCAGTATTGACCAATGTGTTGTATATTGTCGTGGTAACAAATATCGTAATTCAAATAATTCTTGTGTTGATTGTCCAACGGGTTATGTTGCCAATTCGGCGGATGGCAAGGTGGCAATTACCGATTGTAAAATTCATTGCGATGGTGGAACGTATTTACCAATTGCAAATGCACCATCGTGCGAAGATGTTGGTGATGGTTATTGGGCGGTGGCAACAACGGTTGCATACGGTTCAACCGTATCACGCACCCAATGCCCAAATGGTCAAACAACGGGTATGACCAATGCATCCAGTGCATCACAGTGCAGGGAAGCATTATGTACCGGTGCGACATATCGTGATTCTTTGACGGGTGAATGCATATCGTGTCCGATTGGATATGATGCACATACGGTATCTGGGAAAACATCAATAAATGAATGCCAGATTCATTGTTATGCCGGAACATATATTGCAAATGCGAATGATACGGTATGCACCAATGTTGGTGATGGGTATTATGCGGCGGCATCCGATGTAAATTACGGTTCAACCGGTTCGCGTACCCAATGTCCAAATGGACAAGCAACGGGGACACAAACCGCGGCCAGTTCATCGCAATGTCAAACATCGTGCCAGGGGGCAACATATTACGATTCTACAATGGGGGCTTGTAAGAATTGCCCAACCGGATATACCGATAACGTTACAAACGGCAAGAATAGCATTAACCAGTGTCAAGGCTATTGTGCAGGGGGGACAATTCTTGCAATATACACACCTCTTGAGTATTTACAGAGCAGAAACGGGAAACAATTTATTGATACTGGGTATGGGGTTACAAGTGACCACGTAAATGGAACCGTGGTGATAGAAAATCTTGAAGCAATAAATAATCCTGGGCAATATGATTCGGGTAATTTCTTTGGGAATTTATATGGAAATGGTGGATTTAGTTCTGGATGGAAAAAGAATGTTTTTGGTGTGTGGTTGCAGAAAACAAATGGAGGTGGTGCAAAAGCACAATATTCTGCCCCATTGAACCAGAATCAAGTATATACGATAACATATGATATCACTTTTACGCTTAAGAATGGCAAGAAAACTGGTATTCCAACGATTATTGTTGATAATAATAGTCCAAAAACGGCGAGTGTACCAGATGCATCGATTAATTATGAGGGAAATACGATAAAATTATTTACGAATGGCAGTGCATATGTTAAAGACGACAATACTATTGATGATCAGCTTCCAAATGGCGATAAAATATTTGGTGGACGCATGTATTCAATGCAATTGTATGATAATGGTGTGTTGCAATTAGACTTGATTCCTGCACGCCGTGAATCAGACGGTGAATTGGGTATGTATAATCGTGTCGACGGTGGTTTTTATGTGAATGCTGGTTTGGATACCTTTATTGCTGGTGCCGATATCGGTGATTCATTTGGTTCATGTGGCCCTGTGGGTAATGGATATTACATTGGTGCGACCCAAACGAATTATGGTTCAACCCCGACACGCAACCAGTGCCCAAATGGTTTACCAACAATGGAAAATGGTGAAATTATAAATAATGCCACCAGTATTTATCAATGTGATGGTATTAATCCTTGCCTTGGGCCGAGGTATCCGGACCCAGGTACAGGTATATGCACGTTATGTCCAACGGGTTATGTTTCTAATACACAAAATGGAAAAGAATCTGTATATGAATGTCAAATACATTGTGAACCAGGAACATATTTAGCAAATGCCAACGATGCGTCATGCACAAATGTTGGTAATGGTTATTATACAGATGACAGTTTGATTAATTGGGGTGATGTTGGAATGCGTACACGTTGTCAAAATGGTGGTGTCACGAACATGACAAATGCCGGCTCGGCCGATGCGTGTGTGCCGGTTGGAACGTGCAGTGGTGCAACATATATGAATTCTGGAACATGCGAACCTTGTCCAACGGGATATACCGACAATACGATAAATGGTAAAACGGCGGCAACCGATTGCCAACTGCTTTGTCCTGTGGGGTCGTATTTAGGAACAGTGAACGCGACAACATGTACCGATGCCGGTGTTGGTTATTGGGCAACGGGTGGTGCGGTAAATTACGGTTCAACCAGTACGCGAAACGCATGTGCAACGGGACTTACCACCGTTGGATACGGACACGGTGCGGATGAAGCATCGGATTGTGGGCGTAAATTACATCTTGGGAACTTTATATTATACACCAAAACAACAAAACCAACCGCACCCGCAATAAATGTTCAGGTTGAAAACGATGCCACAACACATTACATCGGGGTCAGTAATACGGACCACACATTAACACCAATCCATGTGAACCAGGGGAATATACAATATACCGCTTTTGATGACAGTATTTTGTACGGTGAACGCGATTTAGAAACCAATACCCGTATTACGCAATAAATAAAAAAATATCACAAAATGTGATAAGTTTTCGGCATATACTACGGGAATTGTCACTTCACTTTTGGTAACGGTCACGGTTCCATTGCTTGCGGTAACACTGCTCACTATGGGACCCGTCCCCGATTCAACAACATTTGTGTTTGTTAATTTATCCTGCTTTGCCGCATCCATTGTGTTATACGCACCATCTACATACGAAGCGGTCGCGGCAACGGTTGTTTTATCAATCTCACCCTCGGCAAATGCGGGGGATATAACAGATAATACGGCGAAAATGCAAAATAATTTTTTCATATTTGTTTTTTTCGTTAGGACTGGCAAATTTCGTTACATATTATGAACGAAATCAACCAGCCCTGACATTAGGATTTTATTATTGATTCACGAAACTATTCGGAGCATCAACAGAAACTGTTGTTGCGTTGGTGCTGCCCCATGTAGCCATCACTGGAACCGTTGATGCATTAATTGTGGCCAATACACCAGTCTTTGTTGCATAATCACCTAATGCTGTATCTACTTCTGTTTTGGTATATGCATCAGTGATGCCATATCCAGACAATGTTGTTGCAGCATCTGCTTTAGCACCTAATGCTGTATCTACTTCTGTTTTGGTGTAAGTTGTTGCAGCATCTGCTTTAGCACCCAACGCTGTATCTACTTCTGTTTTGGTATAAGTTGTTGCAGCATCTGCTTTAGCACCTAATGCTGTATCTACTTCTGTTTTGGTATAAGTTGTTGCAGCATCTGCTTTACTCTTGATCGCCGCACCAACCGTACCTGCTGTGTAGTTTGTGCTTGTGTCATATGTACCTTGTGCAGCAACATTGGCTTTACCTGTATTTGACAAGTTGCTTAAATCTTGATCGGCTGCATTGGCGGCTGTGGTTGCAACTTTGTTGATTGCTTTGATGGTTGCGTTATATGCACCCTTTACATAACCGGCGGTTGCTAAATTAGCATCTGTGTCGTCTGCTGTTGCCAAGGAATATTTTGGTGCATTTTCTGCCACCGGGGCATTAGCATTTGTTGCACCTGGATCTGTTGTGGTTATATCAGCGTTCGCCGCCACTGGTAAAATCGCCAAAGCCGCGATTACCGATATATTTAAAAGTTTTTTCATTCTCTTTCCTCTTGTTTTGTTTGTTGTTTTGTTTGGTTGCATTATACCATAAAAAGGTTTCCCAAAAAATAACATAATGCATTATTTTTTACTTTTTTATGGATTTGTTAGAAATCCAGGATTCCAACTGTCTTCTACTTCCATCGCCTGCCATGTTCCGACACCATTTGCATCGGTTTTGAATATGTATGTTGTGTTGTTTTGGGTAGTTCCCAAATCTAAACTAACCACGTTTTTACCCTGAGCGTTTTGAGAAATATCAATTCCTGTGCCTTCAATGTATTCTTGGCTGGCAGCTTCCAGGCCGTCGATAGCACCTTTTAATTCACCGATGGCACCAGTCACGGTTGTTGCGGTTGTTCCCATGGCATCATTACCAATGGTATCTTGCAAATCAGCAACATCTTTTACCAATCCACCTGTTGAATCACCAACTGTATCCTGCAATGCTTCGACATCACCAGTTAAACCAGTTCCTGGGGTGTTACCATTACCTGCGGTTCCAATAGCATCTTGCAAATCTTCTATATCACCAATCAAACCGGTCCCCGGTGTGTTGCCGACACCCGCTGTTCCAATGGTGTCCTTTAAATCGCTAACATCAACCAATCCACCGTTACCGTCACTTAATGCCGTTTGCAAATTTGTAATGTCGCCCTGGACATCTGTGACTTCATCCTTGATTGAATCGTACACGTATTTCAAACCGCTATCCACATAGCCCTTGGTCGTCAGTGCCGAAGTAGGGGCGTCTTCTGCGTATGCGGCGGTTGAAAATACCGCCAATGATGTCAGCAAACTATACAATACCCTTTTTTTCATTCGCATTCTCTCCTTTTGTTTGTTGTTTTTATTTATTTACTTATCGCTTTATGGTTGCCCTTTTGGGGTATGACCCTGTACCAGTTGTAAAAAATCTTCTTCAACAAATGTATCTACAATATTCATATCGGACAATTGACTTATAATCGAATCAACCTGTTCTTTTGTGTAATATTCATCAGATAATCCAGCCGCTTCTATCTTTTCATTTAAATCATCAATATCCTGATTAATTGTATCTATCTTTTCCGGTAAAGTCGCCATTTCATCAGATAAACTAATTATATTGCCATCAACGCTAATACCGTTACCGGGTTCCAAAATATCCTGCTTGGTGGCCATTTCTGATTCCAAATCAGTGATACGTTGTGTTAAATCAGATGTGGCACCGCCATTGGTTGGTGATGTGTAATTTGATGAAAGTTTCGAACTTATACCCTTGATAAGATTGCCATGAAGTCCCGGTGTGCGTCCGGAATTCCCGGTCCCCATTGTTTGTGAGGTTGTTTTTATCAGGCTTGTGCCTTTTGCGGTATTACTTGTTGGCTTTGTTGATAAACTCAAAGCACGTACCGAGGGTGTCTTTTGGTTTTTTGTTGACAGTTTTGTCATTGTTTGTTTATTCGTGGTCCCCAAGGTATTGCTGCTTATTGCATCACCTAATTTTTTTACGGTCGGTGCAGCCACAGACGGACAGGTAAAAATTCCCTGTGCCGCCAACACAACCGCTAAAAGCAATGCTTTTTGATACAAAAACCTCTCCATACTACGCGGGTATTATATCATAAATTGCCCCTTGAAACAAGCAACCCAAAAA
>CACYQE010000064.1 GCA_902776515.1 uncultured Pseudomonadota bacterium | reverse complement strand
CCCGGACGTGGTGACATTTGTTTTGGGTGCAATCGCAAATCCAAACGCTGTTACAAAAGATGATACAGCTGAGCAAGACACCGAAAACAATGATTCAAACAATCCAATTGACTTTTTAACCCCGGGTGAAGATGCAGGGCAAGAGTTAGAAGATGACTTGAATGAAATTGCACCGCCGTTAGATTTAGGAAACGATGAAGATGAAATCGATTTACCACCGTTGCCTGAAATTCCAACAGCAAAATCAAATAACACACCGAATATGGGCGGTATGAAATTGGCATCAAATCTGTGTTCAGATTTCGCGTTTGCGGGTTATGGTTTAAACGGTGTTCAAACTGGTTGGATACGTCCAAGCGGTGGTGCATATTATTTTTATCCTTTTGCTGATAAAAATTGTGAAAATCCGACCGGGGTTTATAATGAAAACACTGGTTTTATTATGGACATCAATTCGCCCGGTAAAAAAATAGGGACCGATGCGGACCACATACGTTTCTTGTCAGATAACAATTTGCCAGCACTGAAAAACGCGGCCACTGCACGCAAGGAAAATAAAACAAGACAATTGACACTTGAAGAAATTACAGGTCAAACAATCCAGCAAAAAGACAAACCTGACGAGGTTGTACATTTAGTTAAAAAGACACGTAAAAAAGCAGATAAAGTTTATTTGGGAACTGGTAAACCTCTTGCATCTACACAACCATATGACCGAACATTTTTGCTGCGTCAATATAAACCGATTCCGGCAACAATTGTTTCGGATATTCAGGCCGACAAAGATATGTTACAAGCGGGTTTACCTGTTCGTGCAACCGTGGATCGCAATGTTTATTCGGACAATGGTCGCACGGTTATAATCCCAACCGGAACATTAATGTTGGGACGTGTTACAGGCGATTTACCAGGACCATACAAGGCGGTTGGAAAGATGCAAATTGAATGGTACCAATTCATACGTCCAGATGGTGTGGAATTTAACTTTAGAGACAAGCAGCGTCCTTTTTCTGGCGATGCCCAAGGACGGCGTGGTGTTCCCGGTCATGGCAGTACCGATTACCTGCAACAGTTTGTTATGCCTATGTTGACGGCTGTCGTTCCAGCGGCGGTAAATATGATTGCACCAATATCAGATAAATTTGTAAACCAAATTGATTTGGATAATAATACCGTTGTCCAAAGCGGAACGGTTCGTTCATCAGAATTGGCAAAGAACGAAATTATTACGGCATGGAATAATGTCGCAACCAAGTTACTGGTTGATATGATGGATAACACCGTTCCACCGTTTTCAATCGCCGCCGGAACACGTATAACCGTATTCTCACCGGTTGATTTACTGGTTACATGTTATGATGGAGAAAATGGTAATAACTCACGCGAATGTGCGATACAAGCCGAAAATATAGGTGAGGAACGCGCTGATTTTGAGCCAGAATTAAACGACACGAACCAAACAAAGGAAGAGAAATTCGGTCAGATACGTTCAATGTTGTCAAACAGTTATTCAAACTTATGCAAACCCTTGACAGATACCAAAGGAAACGAAACAGGCTTGTATGTTGCAGATGAAACAAAGCTTAGCGAAACAGGTTATTCATTCGCAACCGTTGATTTCTATTGCCGTTCACTGAGAACATATACAGCGGTTAACAATGCAAAACAGGCAGCGGTTTTTGCTAATCAAAAGGATGCGAGCAATAAGAAAAGTGTTGCAAGTGCCGGGACCGTGGGCAGTCAAAGTTATAATGAACAAGTTTTGGGACTTAAATACAACGAAGATGGTTCTATACAAAATCCATTTCAAACCCAAAAAACAGAAAAACCTGTTGAAGTTCCTGCGGCGACACAATCTGCATCAGTTGTTACGTGCGAAGGTGGCACAATGCCGGATGCAAACGGTTGCTGTCCGGGCGAAACATTAACAGACATGGGTGCGGATGGATTAAATTGCTGTCCAGACACAGGTGGCGATTGTTTCCCGCCAATTACATACTAGTTATGTATACCATGGGTACCAAGAACACAAGACCGCTGTTGTTACAGCGGTCTTTTTAAAACAAAAGGATTCAAATATGACGTGATTAAAATGTAGATATATTTAAAAAGAGAGAGACGCATATGGTTGCGTCTTTTTTTAATTAAACACACTCGAAAACGATTCGCTTGTAATAACAGATAAATCAAAAAACGAATCGAATTTTCAACACTAATTTCAATCGCTGGTTGTAGTGTTTTACTAAATCAAGGATATTGGATTATATATTTGTATGTATAAAACATTTAAAACAAAGGAGAAAAAAATGACACAAACACAAACAATTTACACACCTGATAAATTTCAAAACGCAGAACAAATGTGGTTTTGGTTTTTATATTCAAAATCTGTTCGCAATGACGTTGGCGGTCAACACACTGGCCGTTCTTCGGGTCACCGCGTTTGTGAATTAGTAGATGTAGAAACTTTAATTACAAAACTATATTTGGCCGGCAAATTAACACTGGAACATTTGGGCGTAATGAAAGAGTTTGGCGACAAAAGACGTGCACCCCATCAATATATATGGCGGGAAAATCGTGCCGCAGCAAAATGGGCCGAAGCCATGAAAATTATCAACGAAGCCGCAACCAAAAAAGGTTGGATAGAATAAAAATTTATATACGGAGTCCGATATGATTATTATTGCTTTTGCACCAAAATCATCAAAAATTTTACCTAATTTATTATGTCATAAATTTCGACACTGTGCGGTCATTGTTCGCCAAGACAAGAAATTGGTTATGTATCAATTTGTTTCGCACAAAAACATAAAACTAATATCATTGTGCCAACGTGATATAACAATACTAGCCCAGCACGGTTGGCGGTTTATTTATATACCGTGTACATTGAAACATCAGTTTAATCCGGCAAATGCATGGACATGTGTAGATATGGTGAAACGTGCAATTGGTATCAAATCTTTTACCACCCAAACGCCATATAGTTTATATAAAAAATTAATATAATAAAAACGCCCAATCGGGCGTTTTATTATTTATCCAAACGCTTTTTCAAAATATACATTTGTATAATTCCGAATATATTTGAAACCGTCCAATACAATACCAACCCCGCCGGCATCCACGCAAACATCACGGTAAACAAAACAGGCATCCATTTCATAAACTTTTGTGTTTGTGCAATCGGACTGTTTGTATTGTTATCGCCTTTTTTATTATTGGCTTTCGGGGTTTGTAAATACTGTTGCAACCACATAGTTACACCCATCAATATCGGCAATATAAAATACGGATCCATTACCGCCAAATCACGAATCCACAAAAATCCGGCGTTTCTCATTTGAACAGAAACCAATAACGCTTTGTACAACGCAAAGAAAATCGGAATCTGTAACAACATCGGCAAACATCCGGACATAGGTGATGTTTTGTGCGTTTTATACAAATTCATCATTTCCATCTGTAAACGCATTTTGTCATTTGCATACAATTTCTGGATACGTTGCAATTCAGGCTGCATACGTTGCATTGCCAATGTCGATGTATATGATTTACGTGTCAATGGCCACATTAACAAACGCAACAATATTGTCATCAATATAATCGCAACACCATAATTCATAACCAACGCATTTAACACGTTTAACAACCACAAAATAGGACGTGCAAAAAACCAAAACCATCCATAATCTATGGTCTTGCTAATACCACCTATGACTGTTTCTGCAGAATCTAATACGACCTGTTCACGCGGGCCCATAAACAATGTTGTGGTAAATATCGCAGTATCAGACGGTGCAATTGATACGGGTGCCGCCGATGCATCAACCGTATATTTTTTACCAACAGATTTTGCACGCATCGTTTGATCAGATGATTTTATGTTCGCAATTGTTTCCCAATATTGGTCCGCAAAACCGATAAAACCGTTCGTGGTTGAATACGCATACGACTTCTTGTCCATTTGATGCCAATCAACGTATTGAATCCTGGAATTAACGTTCGCAATTGCACCGGTCGAAACCGCCGCAGAATCCCCATGGGCACCAGAACGAACAAATCGAACATAAGGTGCAAAACCGACCGATTGTTTTGTATTGTTTTCAACCGTATCTGTAACCGTAATCAGATATCCATCAACCTTTACATTACGCAAAAATACA
>CACYQE010000063.1 GCA_902776515.1 uncultured Pseudomonadota bacterium | reverse complement strand
TTTCTAAAAAAACACAATATAATCTGTCCTGATTTCGTGGGTGGGCACGGAATCAATCCGATTAACCCCACAAGACCTCGTCTTTTTTTTAGAATTGTGGACGATGGCAAGCTTTGTATGAAACTTTATTATGAAAGATTTATCCAAAGATTTATTTAATCCGATTGCTGGTGAAGATTTTGTCAAAATGTTCGACAAAAACTACGGCACACAAGAAACATTACAAGGTTACGCAACCAAGGGAACTGTCAAGGATATTCGTGGCGATTTCGCATTGGTTGATGTTGGCTTGAAATCCGAAGGTCGCGTTCCGTTAAAGGAATTCGGTGCATCGGTTCCATCTGTGGGTGATATTATTGACGTTTTTGTTGAACGTTATGAATCCCGTGAAGGAACAGCGGTATTGTCTTATACCAAGGCTCGTGCAGAAAAAGCATGGAAAGAATTGGAAAAGACCGTTGCCGAGGGTGTTGATCCCGAAGGAACTATTATCGATGTCGTTCGTGGTGGTTACACTGTCGATATCAATGGCGTATTCGCGTTTATGCCATCATCTCAGGTTGATCACAAACCTGTTCGTGATGCAAAATCTTTAATTGGCTTAAAAGACAAATTCCGCGTATTAAAAATGGATGCTTTGCGTACAAACGCTATTGTTTCACGCCGTGCAATCCAATCTGATACAATCGCCGCCGCCCAGAAAGAAGCGTTGAAAAACATTTCATTGGGTGCAGTATTAGAAGGAACAGTCAAAAACATCACAGATTATGGTGTGTTTATTGATTTGGGCGGAATTGACGGTTTGTTACATGTTACAGACTTGTCTTGGAAACGTGTTAATCATCCACGTGAATTGGTTCATGTTGGTGAAAAGATTAAGGTCAAAGTTATCCAATTTGATCCAGAATCTCATCGTATTTCATTGGGTGCAAAACAATTGGAAGAAGACCCATGGGATACCGCATCACGTGCATTCAATGTTGGTGACACCGTTACCGGTAAGGTATCGTCTTTGACAGATTACGGTGCATTTATCGATTTGGGTAACAATATCGAAGGCTTGGTGCACATGTCTGAATTGTCTTGGACAAACAAAAATATCCACCCAAGCAAAGTTTTGCAGGTTGGTCAGGAAATCAACGTTGTCGTTTTGGGTATTGACCAAGATAAACGCCGCATTTCATTGGGTTATAAGCAATTGCAACCAAATCCGTGGAAACAATTTGCAGAAACACACAATGTTGGCGATATCATCACTGGTCCAATCAAGAACACAACTGAATTTGGTTTGTTCGTTGCGTTGACACCTGAATTGGATGGTATGGTTCACATCTCTGATTTGTCTTGGAATAAATTGGACGAAGAAGAATTAAAGAAATTTGTTCGTGGCCAAGAAGTAACAGCAAAGATTTTGGATATCAATCCGGAAAAAGAACGCGTTACATTGGGTATTAAACAATTGACCGAAGGTGCTGACAGCAGTGCTGCCGCTATCAAGAAGGGTGCAGTTGTTTGTGGAACAGTTTCTGAAATCACACCTGATGAATTGGTTTTGGCTTTGCCAAACGAAATCCGTGGTGTTATCCGCCGGACAGATTTGTCACGCGAAAAGGCTGAACAGGACACATCTAAATTCAAAGTTGGTGATTCTGTGGAAGCATCCGTTGTATCTGTCGATGGAAATACAGTGAAACTGTCTATCCGTGCTTTGCAGGTTACACTTGAAAAACAAGCTGTTAAAGAATTTGCAAACGAAGCAGATTCTGGCTCGGTCTTGGGTGACATCTTGGGTGCCGCAATTGAAAACAGCAAAAAATAATATTGTTTGTTTTTTGTAAAAAAATTAAATCCTCGCCTTGTGGTGGGGATTTATTTTTGTTATAATCACCACGCGAAACGATAACAAAAGGATAAAATATGACATATAAAATGGTTGTTTTAATGGGGGGACAAGGCGTAGGCAAGGGCACACACGCACGCCGATTGATTAGTCAAAATGGTTATAAATATGTAGAAGCTGGTGCCATATTACGTAGTTTGCCATCTGAATCACCTGTTGCACAAATTATGGCACGCGGTGAATTAGTCCCTGATGAAGAGCTGTTTAAAATTATTGGTGCAGCGATACAAAAGGTTGGAAATGTTGATATGATTGTCGATGGTTTCCCACGTACAATTGGTCAAGCACAATGGTTGGTTAAACAATATGCAACAAGATATGATGTCCGGATTATCTATTTAAATGTTCCGGAAAAAATTATGTTGGAACGTATTGAAAATCGTATTCGTGAAGGTGGCGGCCGTGCTGACGATGCTGATGCTGCGGTTGTTCGTCGCCGTCTGGATAATTTCTTTAAAACAACGATGCCGGCGATTGAATGGTTAAAAACGGCCCAGGGAATAACATTTTCTGATGTAGATGTTAGTGCGTTTGATTTTGAAACGAATTATGCAAAAGTTTGCGATGCGTTGAAAAAAGCAAAAGTAAGATAGATAAAAAAGCCAACGAAAAGTTGGCTTTTTTTATACGATTCTTTTTCTTATTGATACAAAGATAGCATACCCAACCAGTAACACCATTATCATAATAAATATAACAAATGCGGTACTTTCTTGGTCTGCAAAGGGTAACGACAGGTTCATCCCATAATACCCTACAACCAATGTTGGTGCCATCAATATAATGTTCCACATAGTCAAACGATTGATGTATGTGTTGGAATTCATATTAATAACGCTTTCAAATGTTTCCTTGATGGATTTAAGCATTTTGGTGTAACTGGTCACAACTTCGATGCCTTGGGATAATTCAATGCGTGAATCTTCGACCAACTCAATACATTCATCTGTTTTTGCAAATCCGCGGACCTTTTCTAACTTGTCCAACACAGATAAATTACCCTTTAATCCGGTCATATACAAAGTATAACTGTTTTCCACGTCCAGCAAGGCCAACAATTCTTTTTTACGAATTTGCTTTTGTAATGTTTTCTTGGATGCGGTTACACGTTTGTTTAATTCTTTTAAGCAACGCAGATATGATTCAGCAATGTAATAAATTATATTTAAAACAAATTCTTCGCGTGAAGTCTTTTCGTTGCTTTTAATTTTGTCCAGCAAATCGCAACGTTTACGGCAAACGGTTATAACACGGTTTGTAGAATAAATGATGGACAAAGGTTCGGTGTGCCATTGTGTGTCAGTTTCGCGATTAACAATAGGAAAACGTACGATTATAACACGATAATCGTCTTCTTTTTCTATACGTGGTTGCTCGTCAGGGTCCAAAATGTCAGAAATAGTATCTTCATCAATTTTGTATTCTGTTTGCAACTTTTCGAAATCTTCGTGGTCAGGGTTTCCCACATTGACCCAAGAGAATGTTTTTAATTTTTCGGTGTCAAACATCGCATTCCCCCGTTGTGTTAAAGGTTAAACTGATTGCTTTATTTTATTCCTATAAAATTCAAAATCAAATTAAAAAATCATAAGAATATAATACTATGACTTTTTAAAACCGAACTTGATACAGTAATCGGTGTTTCAAGGAGGTTATAATGTCACAACGATTCAAGGTGCCAAATGTTTACACGATTTCAAGATATTTGGTTTATGCAACGGTGATATTTTTGACAGGTTTGTTTGTATACTGGGCATCTGGGGTGGTTTCGCCGGTTATTCGTTGGATGTTTTAATGGGGGGTAAAAAAATTGCCTTTGTCGTTTTTTTGATTATAATTACAGAAAAAGAACCAAAGGCTGTGTTATGAAAAATTTAAAAAACTCAAAATATTATGTTTTATCGTTGATTGCTTCTATGGCTTTGTTAGCGGGGGCTTGTAAAACCGAAAAAGCATCTGTTGCAACAGTTACGGGTTGGGGATATCGTGGTGATAAACAAAGTGTTGTTTCTGTTGATGTAAACGGCAAAGAAGTTTTGGTTTATAAATACAATAAACACACCGGGAAAATAAACGAAAGTCTGCCGGAATATGCCATTGGGGACACGTTATATTTATACGAAACACTGGCATCTAAACGCAGTGGCATAGCATTTGAAAACCAAATAAAAATGAAATATTAAAAAAACACCCGATTGGGTGTTTGATTTTTATGGCGGATGGTGAGGGATTCGCTCGCTCGGCACTGTGTGCCGGCTGTGCGGCAATCGTGTCGAT
>CACYQE010000062.1 GCA_902776515.1 uncultured Pseudomonadota bacterium | reverse complement strand
TGTCCGTATTATCAATCAACCCCAACACAACTTCGGCCGCATTAGAAGTATATTTTTCCGAAAGTTTGTCACGAATTTGATTTACAACCTTTTGTGCATACTCTTCACCATCAACATCAGAAATAACATGCCATGCCGAAGACATAACATCTTCGATAAAGTATTGATAATATTTACCGGTAACCTTGTCGATTGCACGTTCAACGCTTTTTTGTGCCGCCACAATAACCGTCACAATTGATGATACCGACAAATCAACACGATGTGCCGCACCAACAGTAAAAAACTGATTTCGCATTGGGTCAGCATCCAAACGATGGTTTACCAAATATGACGACAACGGATTTATATCAGAAATTTTTATTGGCTTGTCAACAACACTGTCTGTTTCAGGGTCATATTCCGTAACCGCCGCTTTTGGGGCACCAAAAGTTTTACCCAAAACATGAAAGACATCACGATAGCATTTCATACCATCCGAATACAACCGTGTCAAATATTCGGCTGTTTCATCATCAATACGCCCCGCCAATCTGACCTGTTCAATATATTCCAAATTACGTCTGTCACGGTCAGTGGTCAGAACTTCTACATCAATGTCTTTTCTTGTTTGCATATCACCATGTCCATTACTTCATAATCGGGAACAAAACAACATCGCGTGCTGTGGGTTGGTCAAAAACAATCATGGCCAAACGGTCAATTCCCATTCCCACACCAGAAATTGGCGGGAAACCATGTTCCATCGCACGAACAAAGTCGTTATCCGGATTAAACGCTTCATCATCGCCGTTTGCTATGTTCTTTGCTTGGTCTTCAAATGCCTTTAATTGGTGTATAGGATTCACCAATTCTGAATACCCCTTGCACATTTCACCACCGGCAACCAACAATTGATACATATCTAAACGACGATCATCTTCACTATTATGACGTGCCAAAGGCACCATGTAAGTAGGATAATTATACAAGAATGTAGGTTGAACAATATTGTTGCGGATTTTACGCTTGTAAACGTAATCCACCAATGTTGGAACGGACTTTAAATCTTCCAATTCAGACATTGGGAACATCCCCTCGTCCACCAACTTTTGACGCAATATATCAACATCGTCAAATTCCAAAATGTCACAACCAAACAATTCATTCATTTTGGCGGTATAGTCAATCATTTCATACTTGCTGAAATCTAACTTGGTTCCTTGGTATTCAATTTGCAATGTGCCACGCGCCTTTTGTATCAATTCTTGAACCATTTCCCATGTGAATTGAATATTACGCTTGTAATCCCAATATGCCGCATACCATTCAATCATAGTAAATTCTTGCAAATGCATTGCATCCATACCTTCGTTACGGAAATCTTTTGCAACTTCGTAAACACGGTCAAAACCCGCACCAATTGCCTGCTTTAAAAACAATTCCGGCGAAATACGCAATTGGAAATCAGCATTTAACGCATTGTGGTGTGTTGTAAACGGACGTGCCGCCGCCCCAGATGCGATATTTTGCATAATCGGTGTTTCAATTTCTAAAAAGCCGTTTCTGTTCATAAAATCACGTAAATTTTGTGTCATTTTAAAACGTCCCAACAACGCCGCCCTGGATTCAGGGTTAGAAATAATATCCAAATAACGTTGGCGATAGCGTGTTTCCATATCGGTCAGTCCATGGAACTTTTCCGGTAACGGACGTAATGCCTTGGACAAGATTTCATACGCAGACACACGCACAGTTAATTCACCCGCAGTGGTATGATACAATTCACCTGTTAAACCGATGAAATCGCCCATATCAACATTAGCCTTCATAAATTTGTAATTTTCTTCGCCCAACTCTTCACGCGACATAGAAAACTGAATTTCGCCATTAATATCGTAAATACGTCCAAACATCAATTTACCCAACCAACGCAATGCGGTGATACGTCCGGCCAACTTAACCGCCGTTCCATCAACCAAGCTGCGTGCTTCTTCAATTGTGTGTGTTCTATCAAATTTATCTTTCCAAACAACACCATCACGCAGACGGATATTTTCGGCCTTTTGCAAACGTGCCGTAAGTTCATTTGTGGACATTGTTGTATTTTCAGACATATTTTACCTTTTTAGTCTTGTGGTTAAAAAAACGGACGCAAAAATGTGCGTCCGCGATTTATCTCTTGGCCGCACCTTTACAATAAAGATTTCTTACAATTTTGTTTCATCTGTTTATCCCATTGGTGCCAACGCACACCTGTATTATGCAGGCTTTCATACCAAAAGTCAAAGTAAAATTATAAATTTAATAAAAAAATTGCAATCCAGTTACGTTCATTTATACTGATACCTGTGAAAACAAATAAACAAAGGTTGAATTATGTTGCGTCCTTCGTTGCGTAAATCTAATCAAATGCGTCCTGTATCAATGGAAACAGGTGTGAATAAATGGGCCGAGGGTTCTTGTTTAATCAAAGTCGGCGGAACCCAGGTTTTATGCACCGCAACCGTAGATTTTAACCAACCTGTATGGAAACGTGTTCAAAATAAAACAGGCGGATGGGTAACCGCGGAATATTCTATGTTACCACGTGCAAACGGAACACGTAAACCACGTGAAACATTATTAAAAGATCATCGCAGTGCCGAAATTTCTCGTTTAATTGGTCGTGCTTTTCGTAGTGTTGTCGATATGGAAAAACTTGGCCGTCATACTATTACCATTGATTGTGACGTTATCCAAGGTGACGGCGGGACACGCTGTGCAAGTATTACCGGTGGATTTGTCGCACTTAGTTTGGCTGTCCGCTGGTTGATGAATCAAGGTCGCATACGTGAAAACCCTATTTTGGAACACGTTGCCGCGGTTAGTGCCGGAATTTGGAACAATGAATTAATTTTAGATTTGGATTATGACGAAGATTGCGTTGCGGAATTAGATTCAAACTTTGTTATGTCCGGCGATGGCAAATTCATTGAAGTCCAAGCGACTGGTGAACAACATCCGTTTGAACCAACACAACTTAACGCGTTGATGAATATGGCGGCAGATGGTTGCAAAAAATTGATTGAATTACAAAAACAAGTTTTGGAATAAATTATTTTAACAAATCAACAGATTTAATATATTCCGGGCTTTTCGGTGGCAGTTTGTTTTTTGCCCGCCGTGCGTATTCTTTTGTTTTCTTTGGTTGTTTTTGCATATTATAAAATTCTGCCATGGCCCAATCAGCCCGACCATCATCCGAACCATACGCTTTGGCCAAAACCCAATACGCCAAAGGGGAAGCATCTATCAACAGTGAACGTTTACATAAATCTATTGCACGTTCTTTGTCATTTGGTTTATTACGTTCGGTCAATACCAACGCCAACGCCGTTTGAATTTGCGGTGCATTATTCGCCAAGCTCAAAGACTTTTCATACGCACGAATACTGTCATCATAATGTCCATATTGATATTCTAAATCCCCCAACAGTTCATAAAAATATGGATTTTTTGCATCACGCGATATCAGCGTTTTTACCCCGACCAACGCACCCGACAAATTACCACCACGCATATTTGCAATCGCACGTGCATAAATGGCCGCATCTGTTTTATCAGAATAAGGATATAATGTTTTCACCCTTTCCATTTCATCCAAATATCCAATCAATTTCGCACGCACCAATGTATATTTTGCAACTTCATCTTTTGAATTTTTATTTATTTTTTTCAAATTCAATTTTGATATTTTTTCACGAACATTTTTCAAACGCTCCATCGTCAAGGGATGGTTTACCGCATTTGGATTTACCTTGGTTTCAATATGCCCGGACATTTCGTTCATTTGTTCAAAAACATCAATAAAGCCATTTGGATTTAATCCAGCACGCACCATCAAATCAACCCCCATATCATCGGCAATCCTTTCTTCATCACGCGAAAAAGAAAGTAAAGATTGACGTGCAACACCACTGGCCCCCGCCATTACCCCAGCACCCAACGAAGGGTTTCCGCCGGCGACCATCAACCCAACACCCAATGCCTGGATTAATAAACTCCGCTTCATTTCTGCGGCCATACGTTCAGACATTTGAACCATGTGTCCACCCAGCATATGTCCCATTTCGTGTGCCACGACCGCCTGTAAGGCATTTGGTGTTTTTATCCGCGTTAACAATCCGGTGTATTCTTTTACCAGCTCTTGAACAGCAGGAATACG
>CACYQE010000061.1 GCA_902776515.1 uncultured Pseudomonadota bacterium | reverse complement strand
GGTGAAAAAGGTGACAAGGGCGACACCGGTGAAAAAGGTGATAAGGGCGACCAGGGTGAGAAAGGTGACCAAGGTGAACGTGGACTTCAGGGACTGCAAGGCGAACAAGGACCAGCAGGACCGCATTATACACCATCAATAACCAATAACATTCTTTCATGGACCAACACCGGTGGCTTTGACAATCCGGCACCTGTTGACCTGACCGCAAATGTAAACGATGCAACACTTACCATCAAACGGAATGGCACATCTGTTGGTACATTTACCGCTAATGCAGATACAAATAAAGAAATAAACATCCAGGTTCCAACCGTTCCAACAAATGTCAGTGAGTTCAACAATGATGCAGGTTATATTACACAGAATGATATCCCAGAAGTTCCTGGTCAGGTTCAATCGGATTGGAATGTAACAGATACAGCATCTGCAGCGTTTATTAAGAATAAACCAAGCATCCTTCAATCGGATTGGGCACAATCAAATGATGAACAAGTTGATTATATAAAAAACAAACCAAATTTAGCAACTGTTGCAACAAGTGGAAGTTACACCGATTTAAGTAACCAACCCAATATTCCAACTGTAAACGATGCGACACTCACTATCAAACGGAACGGAACGTCTGTTGGTACATTTACCGCTAACGCATCAGATGATGCAGAGATAAACATCGAAGTTCCAGCCCAGGTTCAATCGGATTGGAATGTAACAGATACAACATCTGCGGCGTTTATTAAGAATAAACCAAATGTTATTCAATCAGACTGGGAGCAAGAAGATAACACACAAATTGATTATATCAAAAACAAACCGACAATACCGACCGTAAACGATGCAACACTCACTATCAAACGGAACGGAACATCTGTTGGTACATTTACAGCAAACGCATCAACACCCACAGAAATAAACATTGATGTTCCAACATATACGGAGGGTGCTAACATCACTATAAGCGACAACGGTGAAATCTCAGCAACAGATACGAACACAACGTACAATGATTTTAGACATTCGACCACAGAGAATGCCGGGACAGCCGGTTTGGTTCCCGCACCAGCAGCGGACACCGCCAACCGATACTTAAATGCCGCCGCCGGTTGGAAACAGATATCATATGACCAAATATTAAATGCCCCACAAATTCCTGTTGTTGGTAATGGTGCACTTAAGGTTTCTTTGGGTGACGAAGCGGCAACACTAACAGGGTTTACTGCTAACTCATCATCTGATGCAACTATTAACATTCCTGTGATGAATGCCGCAACATCAAGTGCAGGCGGAACAATCGGTTTGGTTCCTGCATCCACCGCAGGCGATCAGAACAAAGTTCTTAGTGCCGGGGCTACATGGGTTGAACTGCCAACTGTTCCGACAAATGTTAGTACGTTTACAAATGATGCAGGTTATATTACACAGAATGATATCCCGGAAGTTCCTGTTCAGGTTCAATCGGATTGGGCACAATCAGATAACACACAAATTGATTATATCAAAAACAAACCGAATTTAGCAGCTGTTGCAACAAGTGGAAGTTACAACGATTTAAGTGACCGACCAAACATTCCAACAGTAAACGATGCGGAACTTAAAATATACAGAGAAAGCGGTGTGGATGCCAACAACAATCCAACATACGCCCAGTTAGATGATAACAATGGCACATTTACCGCCAATGCTTCAACGAACAAAGATATTCATATACCTGTTATGATTGGTGCACATACAAGGCCCAGCGATTCAAATGGTGAAACTGGTCTGGTTCCAAAACCAACGGCTGATGATAAAGGAAAATTCTTACGTGCCGATGCAACATGGCAACCAATATCGTATAGCGATTTAACAAACAACAATCCAACATACGCCCTTTTAGATAGTAACAGCGATCCATTTACCGCCAATGCTTCAACGAACAAAGACATTCATATACCTGTTATGATTGGAACAGATGGTAACACAAATGGTGAAACTGGCCTGGTTCCAAAACCAACAGTTGATGATAAAGGAAAGTTTTTACGTGCCGATGCAACATGGCAGCTAATTCCTGCGGTTAATAACGGAAGTCTTAACATTCAACAAAACGGAAATCAACTAGGTACTTTTTATGCAAACACTTCTGGAACAACCACCGTCAACATTGTTGCGGATGAAAATGTTATCGAAAAAGTTTTAGTTGATGGAACAGCATTAACCGTGGACGAAAACAAAGCCGTTAAATTTGCAACAATGAGCCCTGCATCTGCAAACAATTCCGGCCATGGTGGTCTGGTTCCAAAACCACAATCAGGTGCTAATGAAATGTTCTTGTGCGGTGATGCCACTTGGAAATCAGTCCCGTGCACATGCAAAAGTGAAATTCAAGGTCTGCAAGAAGTCATTGATAAAACAAACGAGAATTATACAACCTTGAATCAAATTATTAATAATATAAAGATATTCTGTAAAGACAATAAACTTACTTACACAATAGGTGACGACACATACACAGTAGAAGGTATAAAATGTTGTACAGAATGTGCTGTTGAACCACAAATCGACTGTAATAATGGTGTAATAACTGTTAACGGAACCCCTACAAAAATTCCATGCGGTGAGACAAGTATAGAGTGTACCAATGGGATGCTGGTCTATACAGACTCTTATGGTGTCTCCAGCAGCACTGGAATTCCGTGTGGTGAATTGAGATGTGACGAAACCACATATACAGTTTGGCAGGGAAACACCAACACTTATATAGCTTGTGACTATTATAAATGCTACGAAAATCTGAAAGATAATATGTGGTACTGTAGACATAATGGAACTACGATAAATAGTTATACCACTCAGCAGTTATGCGAAGCAAACTGTCATTCATAAAACCCGCCCGGATGGGCGGTTTTTTATTGATTTAACGGTTTTATTTTTTGTATTATTATATGGCAAAAGGATTTTATATGAAAACATCTGTTATTACCCGTGAAATTTTTGGAAATTTTTTGGGAAATGGTTATGGGGCTGATTGTTCACAATCTACATTCGACACCCGCAATTCTTTGTTAAATATGCCCGTTGATAATGCCGTTGGGCGGTCATTTTTTAAAACACAAAATTCTGAATCAAATATACGGTATACGGCACTGTTGTTCGCCCCAAACAAAAAACAAAACTTTTTCGCCACAAATGGACGTACGGGTGCGTATTTGGGTATATCAATGTCGGTTAACAATAATGCAATTGATGCAAATGCACGTCAGATTATGTGGGATATTATGGACCGGCTGTGCGGCACAATATACACAAAATTACCAAACCAAGATTTAAAGTTACTGACCAACGACACGTATGGTTTCGCATTACAAAAATATGACGATGCAATAAATACTGTCATCAGTAAATTTAATAACGCGGAACCAAAAGCAGAACAAACCAAAAGTAACATTTTTGATTCCATATTTAAAAAAACTGATTATGAATATCTGAATAATCTAAATTTCTTTAAATTAAAAAATCCGAACGATAAGCAAATGGTAACAGATTTGTTAAAATCTGGCGGAATTTCTGTGTATAAAATATTATACAATGATACCTTTGTAATCAATGATGATGTATACAAACAATACATAAAACAAACACGAAAAAATACAAAAGATTTTTATTTTTTAACCAAAACAAAATAAATCTTTTTTGCTTTATTTTTTGCAAAACTTGTTCTAGTCTTGTTGAAAATAAAAAAGGAATAAAATGAAAAAATATCTCTTTTTAAGTGGTGCAATTCTTTCGGCATGCACCACGGGTGGAACAATCTGTTCAAACCAATATGTTGCAAATATGTATGCCAACGGAACATTAAATAACTATTCTGAAACCGGCACCGGTTGCGGCGAAAATAAAAACTGCCCGGGGTGTCATGTTAAACATTTTGACCGTGTAAAACTTACCGTGGACGAAGTTTTGGATGAAGCCAGTCGCCAACGCGGAATCAAAGATGTTGATGTGTGTGCCGTTACTGTTGAAGATTCTTTGAAATTAAAAAACATATCTGAAACAAGATATATTCCGGCCACCGATGAATACACCTGTGAAATGGTATACGAAAAAGAAAAATCGTATTTAAAGGCGATGGGATTTTCAGAATAAGGGGGCACGAACATGAAAAATTTACATTTATGGGTTATCGGTAGCTTGTCAATATTTTGTGTAACAAATGATGCGGCGGCCTATGTTAAACGTTACTGTGAATATACCCAGGTTGCCAACAAAACACCGTATCAAACATACATTGCCGGGCGTGCAATTATTGCACCTGTGACACAATTGGCGGATTCAGATGAAACAGTGGATTTGAATACTGGATACGGTATTGGTATTGCATACGGACTGAATTTAAATAACGTTCGTATCGAAGGTGAAATGAAATATGTCACCGGTGCAAAATACACTGAATCAGAAACCGAATTGGATGGTTATAATTACACAACAACAGAAATAGAGCTATCTAATTCCCAGCTTGCTCTTTTGTTAAATATGTATTACGACCTGAAACTGGGGGATAAATTCGCGATGTATATTGGCGGTGGCTTTGGTTTTGGTTATAATCAAACAACCCTGACCGTTTCTAATGCTGACTATAATTATGAAGATGAAGAAGATTATGATGATTATCTTTTTGCATATCAAATTGGGGTGGGATTTTCATATTCAATGACCCAAAATTTGAAATTTGATTTGGGATACAGATATGGTGACACATCAAAAACTGATTACAAAGCAACAATTAAAAGTCACGAAATAACCATCGGGGCCAGATATAATTTTTAAAATTATAATTTGTTATAAAAAACCGCCCGGATGGGCGGCTTTTTATTTCTTTAATGGTTGATGACAATCGTCTTTGTTTTCCTTGGAACAACACAAGAATTTTAAATTCCCCATATCTTTGAATGTTTCACCGGCACAACAACCAAACTTGTTTGGTTTCGTGCCATCCGCACACAAACCACGGGCAATATTATCGGCCATTTCTTTCTTGGACAATTTTGGTGCCACAGGTTTTTCAACCGGCGGTTCAGGTTTTGCATCCGCCACTGGTTCCAATTGCACCGGTTCCGCGTTTGGCATTGGGGCGGCATTGTTGTAATTACGAACCGGACGATTTCGACCCGTTTGACCACATTGTCTTTTTTCGGCCTGTTTTAAATTATCCAATTGTGGTTGAACGGTTAAATCCTGTTTTAACTGTTTTTCTAAATCTTTAATCTGCTCGCGTATTTTTGTGCAATCGATTTTGGTAACTGTCCGTGTCCCCAGTTTTGTTTCAACCACATCATCAGATTTTGCGGGTTGCACAGATGTTGATTCATCAGAATCTTCGACCATGTCAGATTCTTCTGAATCCTCGTCATCGTATGTGTCTTCGTCTTCGTAATCATCAAAATCATCGATATCTTCGTATTCGTCTTCTTCGAATTCTTCGACCTCTTCCACATCGTCATCGGCAATTACGTATGCCGAATACGATGCGAAAGCCAACAATCCCACTAATCCGATTATTTTTATATTCATTTGCCGCCCTTTTGGACCAGTTAATTCTATTAGTGTTCATCGATGACGCGTTGAATTTCCATAATGAAATCAACACCCGGCCCAACCAATTTTTCAACCTTTTTTAAATATTTTCTGGCCTCTTCCTTCATTTTCAATGAATTGTATGCATTGACAATGCTGCGTGTTTGACTTTCAAAAGCGTACTGACCAGGATGTACATTTTGACTACGAACACCATCAGAAATTTGAATCTGCTCCAATGCACGTTGCTTATAAAATTCAGCGTGTTCCGGACAACCTTCTTCGGCAACCTGGGCATAAACCGCGGCATTATGTGCATAACATTCATAAGGTTCGCCTCTGTGTTCACACTCGTTTATTAAGTTATTGCTTAACAAATTCTTTTCGATAACCAAACATGGTGCATCATTTGGTTGAATTCTGTAATCAGCACCACGACCATCCAATGCGTTTTGTGCATCAAAAATTTGCTTTTCGTTTATAGAAGCCTGGGTATACTTGTCAGCATTTTCCGGACACCCAACCTTTACCAACATTGCATACGTTCTTGCGTTTTCAAAATGGTCAGAACCAATACGATCCAACAAAGCATCTTCCCTGATTTGGCACAGTGTCGGTTTCGCTG
>CACYQE010000060.1 GCA_902776515.1 uncultured Pseudomonadota bacterium | reverse complement strand
TTGCATCCGCAATCCATTTTGGAATACGCGGTGTATCTGAATAATACCATATAGCAATCCAATATGCGACCCCCATAACAACAACACCACGCACAATACCGAAAATCACACCCAATGTATGGTCAGTTACATTCATAACACTTTCTTGAATTTTATCACGTAATTTCTGATTAAAGAATCCGACCACCAACAATATAACAAAAAACACAATAAAGTAAGAAGCAACCAAGGTTCCAACCGTTGAATCAGTCAAACCAAACCAACCTTGGAGTAATTTGTCCAACATAGGAGAAACGTATCGTGCGGTTATCGCTGCAACAACCCATGACAAGGTTGCAACCGTTTCATAAATACCGCCACGTATTGTTGCCCAAACAGTCGAAGCCAACAGTATTCCAATGTAAATATAATCCAACGTTGTTAAGTTAAACATAAGAAAAATCCATTACTTTATTTTTTGTCGTTTTTACGTGTCAAAACAAAACCTATACCCAACACACCCAATATCAAGAGTGCATAATAGATGAAATTACTATTTTCTTTGCTTTTTTTTTGTGGCTGGGCGGCACTGCGTTCGGAAATCGTACCATGTGTTTCGGTGTGTGCCGCACGGAAAGCATCAGCATCTTTGTCCAATGCTTTTCTGTTTTCAGCCGCCGTGGCACGTGTTTTTTCGTCCAAGTCAACGGCAACAGCTTTGCGAAAATCATCACGCATATTGTCCGCATAACCTTGGAAGCATTTTTCGCCAATTACCAAAACCGGAACACCACCCGATTCGAATTCACACTTTTTTACCGTTTTGAAAAACTCAGAACGATTTTCAGATTCCATTACATTAACACGTGTAACCCGAACATCAGGATATTCATACACCAAATAATTTGAAATAAAATCCAATGCATGATGACAATGCGGACATGATGGCGAATAGTAAATTGTTATATCAGCGGCACCGGCACCATAAACCATTAATCCAAAAAACATCGCACAGCAAAATAACAAACGTTTCATGACAAAATCTCCTTACCTTGTTTTGTCTGATTATAGGAATCTGATTAAATTGGTGCAAGTCATTTTTACAAGAAAATTCACAAGACAGCATATTAAATTTCAAACCTGATAAAACGCACATCATCAAATTCAGGATGTCCATTAAATATAGACTGGGCCATCGGACACATTGATATAATTTTTCTGTGTGTTTCGCGTGCAAAGGCCACAACACGACTAACCAAATCCAGACATAAATTTGTATTTTTGTATTCATCACTAACGTATGTTGATTCAATAACCAATCTGTCGACACCTATGAAAAATATATTTATTTCACCAATTTGTTTGCCATGGCAATTTGCTATAAAACCTTGACCGTTTTGTTGCTCATAAAATTCTATATTTTTATCGGCAATCATATTCGTGTTCCTTTTAACCAAGACTAACACGACATATAAAAAACATAAATATGAATGTTTGCTCAAAAAACAAAGCGGGAAAAATTCCCGCTGATTTATAAAGCATTAAAATTTTTTTGAATTGTTTTTCCACTTTGCCGTAATGCCAAAGATTCAGCCCCAGACATTTTCGGAACCAAAGTCGCAGTAACACCGCGTGCACCAACAACACGTGGCAAAGACATTGCCAAAACATTCTTTCCAATTCCTGAAACTGTGCTGACCGTTAAAATTCTGTCTTCGTCATTTATTATACAACGCAACAAATCAGCAACCGCGGCCCCTATTCCATCCCATGTTGCACCACGTCCACGAATAATTTCATACGCCGCATTATGAACACGATGTTCGATTGTATTACGTGTAGTTTTTGGCAATGATATTTTTGTTTGTTTACAAAAATCATCCAACGCCACCCCACCAACAGTTACCGATGACCAATTAACAACACTGGTGTCACCATGTTCACCCAAAACATAAGAATTTATCGATTGTGGCGATACCGATAATTGTCGTGATAAAATAGTTCTCAATCTTGCAGAATCTAACATTGTCCCTGTCCCTATCACGCGTTCAGGAGGCAACTTTGAAATACTTTGTGCCAACATAACCATAACATCCAACGGATTTGTGACCAAAATTATAACAACATTTTTTGCATCAACATTATCCATAACACGCGGAACAATGTCACGAATAACATCAGCATTTTTTTGCAATAAATCCGTCCGTGTTTCGCCAGGCTTTTGGTTTGCCCCAGCGGCAATAATCACCACATCGGTTCCACGAATTCCACGATAGTTATTAACCGCACTAATTTTCACATCAAAACCAAAAGTTGCCGCATGTCCTAAATCTTCTGCGGCGGCCCGTGCCCGCACACCATCACGGTCAAACAAAACCATTTCGTGAACCAAACCTGTATTTTTTACTGCGGTTGCAACAGCCGAACCAACAGAACCAACACCTATAATTGCTACTTTCATATTTCTCTCCTAATACGAACAGTATATCATATTTTTGCGTTCAGTGTTAGTAGTATAAAATATGGGGGCTTTTGCCCCCACAGTTCCAGTTAATACGACTTTGCAACAAATACAAATGATGGATCCGCATCATCCAGACATCTGCGTGTAATTTTATATTTTTCCATCAAACCATCAAATTCTGGTGTTGTGGTTAAATCATATTTAATCCGGAAAAATCCGACCTTGCCCCCAGACAAAGCCTTTTCTAAATCAGCCAAGGTTGCAACATTGTGAATCATTGAATGATTACGTTTTTGTGCCGCCGCATACATATCAGATTGAATCATATCCAACATTTCTGGAACCACGGCCGCTAAATCAGCCACAGACAAAACTTTACGTGAATCTTTACCCAAATCACGACGTGTAATTGTTACGGTATCGGTTTCCATTTCACGTGCACCGACCTCGACCCGCAGTGGAACACCACGTTTAATCCATTTCCAAATTTTATCAGGTGTCCGATTATCAGAATTATCAACAAAAACACGAACACCAACCGCATTTAATTCGCGTTCTATGTTCGCAGTATATTCACGCATAGCATCAATATTTTCATCACGTGAAATCGGGATAATAACAACCTGATACGGTGCAACCGCCGGTGGCAAAATCAATCCGTCATCATCACTGTGTGTCATAAATAAGCCACCCATCATACGTGTTGAGGTTCCCCAAGATGTTGTCCAACCGTATGCCAATTTGCCATCCGTTCCCAAATATTGAATACCAAAAGATTTTGCAAAGTGTTGTCCCAAATCGTGTGATGTTCCGGCCTGTAACGCCTTGCCATCTTGCATAATTTGTTCAACAGTATACGTATGGTCAGCACCGGCAAATCTTTCTTCGGGTGTTTTTTCACCCATAATGCAAGGTATCGCCAAAACGTCACGCATATAATCGCCATAAACCTTGTGCATTTTGCGTGCATCTTGGTTTGCTTCTTCGTGGGTTGCGAAAACATTGTGACCTTCTTGCCAATTAAATTCGGACGTGCGTAAGAACATACGTGGACGCATTTCCCAACGCATAACATTAACCCACTGATTTAATTTTAACGGCAAATCACGATAAGATTTTACCCAACGCGACATCGCTTCACCAATAATAGTTTCAGATGTCGGGCGAATTACATACGGTTCCGCCAATTTAGATTCAGGGTCTGGTTGTAAATGACCATCAATCATTTTTAAACGATAATGTGTAACAACGGCGGCCTCTTTTGCAAACCCCGCAACGTGTTCGGCTTCTTTATTAAAATATTCAATAGGTATCAGCAAAGGGAAATTTGCGTTTTGCACACCTGCGGCCTTGATACGTTTATCCATCGCATCACGCATCAGTTCCCAAATAGCCCAACCATACGGTTTAATAGTCATACAACCACGCACAGGTGCGTTTTCGGCCAAATCAGCCGCAACGATTAAATTTTGATACCATTCACTAAAATTTTCTGCCCTTGTTGGTGTTATTGCTGTTTTCATATCGTTATACCCTTTTTATTAAACAAATACATATTACATTAAAAAAACAATAAAACAAGTAAGTATTGCAAGAGTTTTTTCTTTTATATTACAACAGTTTATGATATAATACCCGCATGCAGAAAGGACACGATTTTTACAAAACCCTCGGAAACCTAGAGAGAGAGAGAGAGAGTTTTTATTGATGGTCACATCATCGTTTGATGATGTGACCATCTTTTTTAACAACAAAAAGGAGAAAAAATGAAAAAAATATTATTATCAGTCTTGGCGGGGTTAACCGTTATAGGTTCCGCAGTTGCGGTGCCAACACCCGAAGACCGCAAAGCATTATGCGACCTGTTAATTGAAAAAGGCACACACGTTTGGGTAACAAAGACCCAAGCTTGTATACCGATCAATCCGTGTAAAAGCGAAGACTATGGCATGTATATGGCATACTGCGGTGGTTATGCCAACATAGGAGATGAACGTCAAGCAAAATTGTTTTTAGAAAGATATGCACAAAATGTATTAAAAACACAAATAAGCAATGTGATATATAATCCAGAAGATAGATTTGCAGCAGCAAACACCATAGATGGCGGATATTTTGCCGTACGCATATCGCGTATACAAAATTGTTTTCTTCTTGTAGAAACAGTAGAGAAGCCTTATGGCAAACGACATTAAAAGCTCGAAAAAACACCTACGCATGATTTAGAAGCATTTATAATTGAAGATACAGACAGTAAAACTTGTGAGGATATAAAAGATTTCTACAATTTACTGTATTTAACAACAGACAGTTGGATCCACTATGATAAGGAAAAAAACGCTTGTATATTTGAGTGTTTAAAAGAGAAAGAAGTCTTGGTAAACCCGACAGCCCCGTCAGACTCGACAGTTCTTTAAATAAACGACCGCCCGTTTGGGCGGTTTTTTAGCACTTTTAATAATAATAACTAACACTATTTGTGTAACAATTTTTCTATCGTTGATTTTACATCCAAAATACAATTTTTGATATCAAAGCAGGATGGTAATTTTTCCGTATCAAAATCGTTTACACGATACTTGACCTCTATCACATTTTTATCAAGATTCTTTTCCGAAACAATCAAACGAATTGGTGCGGAAATTAAATCAGCATCTGCAAATTTTTCACCCGCATGAACATCACGATTATCTAAAACAGTTTCTATACCATTTGCAATCAAATCGTCATAAATATTCTGGGCTAATTCCAGCACACGTGTGTCCTTGCCATTAAGGCCGATTACGTGAACAGCAAAAGGTGCCGTTTCCATATTCCACACAGGGCCTTTATCATCAGAACTTTCTTCTAATATGGCGGCCATTATACGTGTAACACCGATACCATAGCATCCCATAATTGGTGTTTTTTCATCGCCATTTGCATCGGTATATGTCAAATGCATAGAATCCGCATAGAATTTGCCCAATTGAAAAACCTGGCCAATTTCAATTCCGCGAACCCTGTTTAAAACTTTGCCGCATTTTGGACATACAGCGTTATCAACATCCACGACTTCTTTATTCGCACGAAATCCACAATCACAAAGATACAACGTATCTTCACCCATATCGGTTATCAATTGAAATTCATGTGTATATTTTCCACCCATATCACCAGATGAAGCCAATACATCAACAAAGTTTTTTAATCCGCATCGTTTGAATAATTTGTAATATGCATCAAAACAACGTTTATAGTATTTATCCAAATCTTCTTGGGTTTCATGGAAAGAATACGCATCTTTCATAATAAATTCACGTGTTCTTAACAAACCGGCACGCACACGCAATTCATCACGAAATTTTGTTTGAATTTGATACAACATAAATGGTAACTGACGATAAGATGTCAACACAGATCGTGCATAATCTGTAATAACCTCTTCATGTGTTGGGCATATTACATAGTCGGCACCTGATCTGCCTTTGAATTTTGCGATGTTATCCATTGAATCGTAACGACCTGTTTCCCGCCATAAATCAGCACTGCAAACAACGGGCAACAACAATTCTTGCCCATCAATAGCATTCATTTCATCGCGAATAATGTTTTCTATTTTTCGAACAACACTCCAACCCAGTGGGGTCAAAGTGTATCCACCTTGGAAAGTTTGATATACATAACCGCCTTTGATTGCGATTTTGTGTCCACGCGTTGTTGCCCCTGAAACGTCACCTATCAGACGCTTTACGCATAAATTTTCTATCTTCATTTTTATTAAATCCTTTGATTTCCATGTATTTATTTGAAATTATTTCGTGCAGCTTTTGTGCCATTTGTTTTCTGTCCATACCCGCCAAGGGCGGCGGCGGCAACATATATACATTTACGGTAAAACCACCCAAAACCATTACATGAAAAATCTGACCAAAAGCACTGCGTTCACGGGAACACTTTGGTCCCTGTGTCTGTTTAGCATTATCAAAATACGCATAATGTTCCGCTAAATCTTCTTCACCAATTGGTGTGCCATCGTGGAAACAATATTGCGTCACCACTGGTTGAACGGTAACATCGGTGCCTTCGGCAACATTAAATAATGAACTTTTAAACTCTTTAACGTATGCACCATTGGTCGTTGTCCCTTCGGGAAATATATACAAAGGGTACGAAATCGTGGATATTGCCTTTTGAACCTCGGCCAGGGCTTCGGCCGCGTGGGATGGACGGCGATCAACAAACACAACACCAAATTTGTTTGCAACCCAACCAACCAAAGGCCAATGACGGACATCATTTTTTGAAATAAAACTGCCCCCAAACATTACTGGGAATGTCGCAATCTCAAATACAGAAATATGATTTCCCGCGACCAATAAAGGACGCTTTTTTGATATTGTGCCGTGCTTTATAATCTTGATATTTGATAAAATTAACAAGATTTTCATAAACACGCCCATATATTTTACCGAAAATCTGCCACGTGGCAACAAAAACAAAATAGGTAATTGTAAAACAACCATTATCCAAAACGCCACAAAACGAATTGAACCAGTTATTGTATTAAATATATTTTGTTTTCGGATATGCGATGACATAGTTTATTCCTCGGTTGTTTGGTTGTTTTCTTCGATAAATTCAGCATCTGCTGCATCTTCACGCAACAGAAATTCAAAAAATGCACCCAACATACTAAGTGACCCGGTAATTGGCAACAACATTATTTTACCAAGTGTTTTAAAAGGACGTGGTTTTACACCCAAATGGTCAAGTGCATTTTCACGACCATAAAAATGTTTCTGATACGCCGCATCCATATTTTTTGTTTGCATCATAACAAACACATCGTATGTATTAAAAGGCTTGTCAATAAAAACACCCAAACCAAAGGTTGCACCCAAACGCAAATATCCCTTAATCAATGGTGTCATTTGTTTTTTTGCCAATTCTTCGTCAACAAAGGCACGTGGCAATATATTCATACGTGCCATACGTGTATCAACCCCGGGTGCAAAATTTTCCGGTATAACACGGGCACGCAGACGATTTGGCGACAAATGATTATAATACAAGTAAGATATCGCCTGGGCCGATTCAACAGGCTTTTGTCCGACCATTGATGCAACACCGAACAAAACCGCAATACGCCGCCGCAAAACATATTCACTTAACCCCGCCCATAACATACGCATAACCAGAGCGTTTTCACGATATTCCTGGGCAACACATGCACGTGACATTTCGGCAATATTGTCAGTCGCATTTTTGATTTTAGAAATATTAAATTCTGTTTCGGTATAAAAGCCGCCCATTTTATCCGCGGCCTTTTTATCAATTACACGATACGCCCCAACAATACGGCCATTATGAAACACGGCCATATATTCCGCAAATTTATCAAAATCATCGTATTCTTCACCAAGTGCGTGTTGTTCTTCGGTTGCGGATGCACCTTCTTCTTTAACAAAAACTTCGTAACGCAATTGGCGAACCATTTTGCGTTCTTCTTTATTTCTGGTTAATCGGACCTCAAAATCACGAACTTTGATAGCCATTTCATAAATCCTTTTAATGAACATATCTTAAGGGTATCAAACTATAATACCGTTATCAATCTTTTTATTTTCATTATTAAATGGCGGATTTTAACGTAATTTATCAGACAATTCTGATATAGCAATGGCGTACCAATTTGAATTATTCCAACGTTTTATACGATAAAAATTCGGATACGTTAAATACGCCGTTATTACCGGTGCCGGTGCAACATCAGTATCCGGGCTAAACTCATCCGAATCCACTGTTTGTATGTTTGCAACATCGGCGACCAATCCGGCCACCATTTCACCTGTTGGAATCATTCCACCATCAGGATTTCGAACACCCAAAGCCGCCCATTCCGACAAAGTCTTTTTACTTTTACCATCCAACAGAGATTTATCAAAATCAGCAGGTAATATAACACGACGAGCAATACGCTGTGTTTTATCCCAACCTAATTTATTCAGATAATTGCCGGCACTGGCCATCGCATCACTGATGCTGTCAATTATATCTATTTTGCCATCATTATTTCCATCGACACCATACATCGCCAACGTTGTCGGAATAAATTGAAAATGCCCCATCGCACCGGCCCAAAACTAAAGAGCACATCCCACTCGCTGTTAATATACATATATACATCAAGGTAAAAAAAGCGTCTGTTAATTTATGTTTGGATTTAACCGTGCCATAATTTGATTCCATTCCCCAAAAAGCCATTATAACATGTGGTGGCACACCATACATTTTATCAACACGTGACAACATAGTTGGATATTTTGTTTTTGCAATCTTGCCCTTGGCTATTTTGTCACTATTTACGACACGTGCCAGGTAAGAATCCAAAGTCAATTTAAATTCAGCCTGATTTTTATCGCTTTTCACAATAGACGGGACAAATTTCGGCAAACGCAACGTTGCATTTATCGTATTTTCAGATATATTTTTTGCCAAAGCCTTGGTTCGCACATCCGCCAAAACAGAATCCCATCTGTCCATATCGAAATCACCCGTATCTGCGGAACAAATGCCCACAGAAAAAAAACAGACCAACGGAATTATTTTTACTATCTTGCACAACATATTTGTGAACTCTAAATTAAAAAGCATACTTTACCCCAAGATGCAAACCAAACGACTGCCAACTTGCTTCCTTTAATGAATCCGTAATGTTTTCGGTGTGTGCCGGAACTGTTTGCAAATACGGATTATCGTTTTGGTCATACATCGGATAACCATCTTCATCAGTAACAAACGTTGTGTATTCTGCGATATAAAGTTTGCCCGGTATTTTGCCTACATGGAAAAAGTTTGTATCAACTTTTAACGCTAATTGAACACGTTCTGAAACACGATAATTGTATTCCATTTCAGCCGCATAAGCATAAGAACCATTACTGCCCTCGTCCAAGAAACTTGGACTCTGTTGCCAATCTGTTCTGTTAGGCCAAATACCTTCGGATGAATACTTTGGCAAACTAAATTGAACATAAAAACGCAATTTATCCGCCAATGTCATTTGTTTTTCAACTTCTAATCCAACATAAAAACCACTCCAAGTTGTGTTGTATATATGCGTAACACCACCAACCTTGATTGGTCCATCACCACCAATAATAACACAATCACCTTCGTAAACACCCCATGGTGTATCACCCATACTGGATTCATAGTCCATGGTGGTCAAGGTTTCACCCAAACTTGTGACATTACCACTTGTTGAACCAGATTGAACAACAACCTTGATATCTTCGGGTCCCATACAAACCTGATACCAATCATCAGGCGGCGTTATGTTTGTCGGCATAGAATAAAAATATCCCTGCTCATCGCCATATACATAATCACCCAAATTCGTCATCAATGGCAAATAAACACCCTGGTTTGGATACAAATGGTCAGACATTTTCAAATCATGTTTGAAAATTTCATACCCAATAGTTGGTGAAAGTTTCCATCCTGCGATATTCCAAATATGATGTGCACCTATGCCGAAACGCATGTGTTGGCTTTTACCAGTTTGGTCGCCCATTGATATAGTAAATATACCATTATCTGGTTCAGCCCAATTATATGGTTCCAAGTCATAATCCATGGATAAACCGCCATGCGACATATCACCATACGCATACTCACCATAAGCAAACAAATCAAAATTACGCAACGAAAAATTATGACGAGCCCCAACAGTTATCTCGTTAAAAACCATATCATCCCATTCCAAAATGGAATTTACACCAGTTTTAAACTGAAAATCCGCAAAACGCCGTGTATAGTCGGCATATACGTGTGTTCTTTTTTCGCTTTCGGCCGGGACCGCAACACCATTGACAGTCATAACACCAGCATAGACATCGGTTGGAACCTGTTTACGTTCCGTTTGATAAATATAAGAACGCGTTCCAACAACCTGTTTATTCCCGGATTGTCCAACGTATTTTGTATAACCCTGGTTTTTATATTGCCCATAATTCAGTTGATTGGCATTTGTCGCCCGTTGAGTTTGATAATACGAAGGCACCCCCTCGTTTGCGGCAGACACCGCAAAAGGCAACAAAACAGCGGGTAAAAAAGATAACAGTCCCTTCTTCATTCTATATCTATGATGACATTATATCATATTTTTCGTTTTATAAAAAGCAATTTATCACTTGCACAGAAAATAGTCGGTTGTAATATGTCAAATATGAATAAACCACACAATATCTATATTCATGTTCCTTTCTGCATGTCTAAATGCAACTATTGTGCGTTTTTTTCGTCTGCCTGTGCCAACCCTGATTGGGATAAATATGCAACCAAGATAACATCCGAAGTATCATATTGGTCGAAGAAACTTGGAAAAACATCTGTTCCAACTATTTTTTTTGGTGGTGGCACACCGTCCTTGATGCCGACAAAGGTATTTGAACGAATATTAACCGAAATTTATTCTTGTTTTGATGTGCAACCTGATGCGGAAATTACACTTGAATCAAACCCTGGAACGATTGATTCACAAAAATTGGCCGATTTTTGTACGATTGGTGTCAACCGCCTGTCAATCGGTGTGCAATCTTTGAACGATGATAAATTACGTTTTCTGGGACGAAAACACACCGCATCAGATGCATTAAACTTGATACATAATGCCACGAAACAAAATATTCGTGTTTCCGGGGATTTTATTTATGGGCTGCCAGACGAAACAACACATGACGTGATTAACATTTGCAAACAAATAAATTCTATTGGATTACAACATTGTTCGCTATACGAATTAACGATTGAAGAAAATACACCTTTTGGGAAAATGAAACTCTGTATGCCCGACAACCAAACAATGGCGGATATGTATGTCGCAATCCAAGAAAATCTAAAACTTTCACGATACGAGGTATCAAATTACGCCGCCCCTGGTCAATACTGTCGTCATAATCAAAATATATGGGATGGTGGGGCATATATTGGAATCGGCCCGACCGCGGCCGGTCGTATATTTCTTGATAATACTTGGTACGAACAAATCGGCGATGGTGTACGTTTCGCAGCACTCAGCGATGACGAACGTGCGGTTGAAAAAATTCTGACCGGTCTACGAACTGTCCATGGTGTTGAATTAACGGATGATGTAAAAAAAGTGATGAATTTACCGTTTGCAAAATCTGTTCCTGACATGCTAAGATTCACCGAACAAAACAGATTGACGGTCACCGACCAAGGTATCTTGGTTTTGGACGATATAGTAACAAAATTGGTTAAATAAAAATGAAAAATATCTATTTAAATATAATTGGAATTATCTGTGTCGCAGTTGCGATTATTTTTGCTTTTTTTTATACAAAGGAGAAAACGATGATTACAGGCATCAAACAAGAAAATATGGATGGG